>NZ_JBHTUD010000027.1:0-36974 GCF_042794235.1 Nocardia sp. NPDC056541 | reverse complement strand
CCCGCCGGGGTTTTTACGAGTTCTGTTCTGGGCTGCTCTAGCTGATTTGTTTTTTTTGTGGGGGGGGGGGGGCGCCCCCCCGGCCCGCCGCCCCCCGCGACTGCGGACCTAGTGCGCGTTCGGCTCCGCGGCGATTGCCGCCTCCAGGGTGGCGTAGACAGCGAGCAGCTTGTCCAGTCCGGTCAATTCGATCGGTCGAGCCACCTCATGGGAGGCGACCACGCGCAGCTGGTAGGGCGCTGCCTTGGACACGACCAGCAACGCGCTGAGTCCGGCCGAGCCGAGGAAGCCGACCTGGGTCATATCGACCACCAGTGTCTTGCCGCCCTGCTGTGCCTTCTCCAGCGCCGCCTGCAACTGGGGCGCCGAGGCCATGTCGACTTCACCGCGCACGGAGAGGATTTCGAAGTCGTCTTGTGCTCGTGTCTGCACGTCGAGGTCGCGGAAGCCGCCTTCTACACTCACCGAAGGTCTCCTCGGTTGCGATTCGCCACTTTTCTACCTCTTGCCTCTAGCTTCGCCGGGTCGGCGAATGTGCGAGCGATTCTTGCTCGAGCAACCTACCCCATCCGCTCGGGCCGCAAACCGTTGCGCCGCACCGGGGTACCCTGGCTCGGACGTATCCGCAGGGCCGCCGCGAGAGGGTTTTGTCACGCCCGGACGTGGCATATCCGGATACTGCAGGGGTACTGCCAATGGCGCGGGTGTTCTCTCGCGGATTCGTTGGACGTCGAGATGGAGAGGGAGGCATCAGGTGACGACGCACCCGTCTCGGCAGGACAGCGCCGTGAAACCGTTCGAGATCGATTTCTCGGCAGAGGCCGCGCGGTTGGCCGAAGTGCGCCACGCGCTACAGGCCTGGCTGGCCGAGGTACTGGTCGACCCGAACCAGGCGTACGACATAGTGCTCGCCGTCGGTGAGGCGTGTACCAACGCCGTCGAGCACGGTCACCGTGGCGACGGCGGCACAGTACGCGTCACTGCGGCGCTCACCGAGACTCACGTCCATACCGTCGTGACCGACGAAGGACGCTGGTCGACCCCTGATCCAGACATCGATCGGTCACGTGGGCGCGGGATGGGCATCATGCGCGCTCTCAGCAGTGCATTCGAGGTCAGCACATCGGCGGCAGGCACGGTGGTGGACATGCGGTTCGCTCGGGCGTGAGACGGCCCTGACCCCTCGGTCGCGCCGGCGCGGCGGGCTCGGACCCGCGTTCGCGACGCGATACGGCAGCGCTCATTCGCGCAGGGTCTGGCTCGGTGGCCGACCGTAGCGCCGGCGGTAGGCCGTGGCGAAGCGGCCCGGATGGGGGAAGCCCCATCGGTAGGCGATGGTCGCGACAGTCTGACCGTCACCGGGCAGCGCGGAGCCGAGTTGCTCGTGCGCCGCGGCAAGGCGCAGTCGCTGCAGGTACTCGAGCGGTGTTGTGTCCAGATGGCGGCGAAAGGCGAGCTGCAAGGCGCGAGGCGTGACAAAGGTTGCCGCCGCGACGTCGCTGATCGCGATCTTGTCACTCAGATGCGACTCCAGGTAGGCGATGGCACGGCGCACGGTGTGCGGGTGAGCATCGTGACGATCGGTGGCGGTGGGCTCGTGCTCGGCGGTCGTCGGCATGGTGGCCAGCACAGTCGCGGCGAGATAGTCCGAGGCCGTCGTGACGGTGAGCGGGCTGCTCGCTGCATCGGGGTCCGCGGCGATCTGCTGCAGGTGGATGATCACCCGCCGCAGCCGCTGTCCGGCCGCCACAGTGACAGGTCGGTGCCCGTCTACGCGCACGCGGTCTCCACCCGCGGCGGTGGCCATACGGTTCAGGATCGCAGGGTCGAACATGGTGATGTCGTATCGGCTGGTTCGGATGACCCCCGAGTAGGGCAGGTCGTGGGGGGTGAGCAGACCGGTCTGCCCGGGCGTGAAGGTGTCGGTACCGCTACCGTGATAGTTCTCCTCGATCCGACCGCTGTGCACGGTGACCAGGCAGACCCGGCCGAGCGGGTCGGCATCGTAGGCCATGTCGAAACCCATCTCGAGCTGGTCGAAGTTGATCGAACCGAGCACCTCGCGACGAATCCTGGAACGCACCTGGTGCGGGCCGTGGTTGCCGATCTGCACCCGGGTGTAGGCGTTGTTGAGAAACTCCTCGGTCGCGGCGAGGTCGTCGCTCTCGAAATTCAGACTCTGCACGACGCTCCCTCCGTGGACACGCGATGAAGGGCACGCCGGTGTAGGCGGGCGCCGGACGACCGCGCCCGTATGGTTTCCCGGCCCCATTTTACCGGCTCGGTAACTGGCGACGCACCCGTTGTCTGGCCCTCGGCGCACCGCGTGTCGTCCCTGCGGCGCCCGGCCGCTGAGACGAAATGCGAAGGCCGATCACCGCGAATCAGGACCGATAGCGAACAACTGGGCGCCAGGGCAGCGACGGGGCAAGGCTGTTGCCGGGCCGCGTGCTGGAATAGGATTGCCGGCCCGATCTTGAGCACACAGGACAGTTGGCAGCGCACTGCTCTCCGGTGCTGAAGAATTGAGTCCGTTGAACAATCGTCCCGACGAAACCCGCTCGCCCGCAGCCGGCGACCCGGCTGCCGATCTCTGCCGCCGCTTGGGTGCCGTCGCGGAATCCGCAGGACAGGTCATCGTGCTGCATGCTCGTGGGGAGATCGACGCCTACACCCTTCCGCGCTGGCGGGGCCTGCTCGAGTCGGCTGTCCCCGCGTCCGCCGGTGGTGGTCATCTCGTCGTCGATCTGGCCGAGATCACGTTCCTGTCGGTCCGTGCCATCATGGTCGTCGCCGACCTGGCGCAGCAGCTGGACCGCCGCGGCATCGGGATGCATCTCGCCGGCGGGCTGGCCCCCACGAGCATCGCGCGCGTGATCGACCTCGCCGGGATGACCGAGTGGATTTCGATCCACCGGGACCTCGCCACGGCTCTGGCCGCTACGGCCGGTCCGCGCTCCGGCGGCTGACGCCGGCCGGTCGGATCGCGCGAGAAATGGCCACACAGCTACCCGGGCTGTTTCCGCAGCACCTCGGTCAGTTGCTCGCCGATCGCCGGTGTCAACCTGCCCGTCAGTTCGAACCCGAGCTGGTTGGCGACGTCTCGGGCGTACAGGTCGATCGAGGCTTCCACGAGGTCCGCGTAGACCCCCACCGCACGGCGGATCCGACGGCGCGACACCAGCAATGCCCACACTCCCGGCACGAGCGCCGGCCACCAGTACACACCGACTGCCAGATAGGCCAAGCCCCACACCGGGGTGCGGGCGGCGGAGCCACACCGTTCCTGGACCGTCGTCACCTCGGTGCGCGCCGCGTCGGGCAGCACCAGCCACAATCGCGGCCACGTCGTGGTCAGGTCGAGTCCCGTGCCGCGGCTGACGCGCTCGTCCACGCTCCGCAGTCGGTCGCCTGCCCACGTGGGGCATGCCGGTTCGATCTCGGCGATCGCGTTGCGCCGCAGCACAGCTCGCTGCGCAGTGCTCTTGGCCCGGCGGTCCGATCGGTCGGCCAGCACCGCCTTGACCGCGGCGTCCGCCTTGGCCGTCGCACGCCGCCAACGGCGGTGGCGCAGCGCGACGAACGGTCTGCCTGCACCGGTGCCGGTGGCTGCCCACGCGGCGATCACGATGCCGCCGAGCGCGGTAACCGCCAACCCCACCATCGCGGTCGCGGCGAGGAACGCCGCAGCGGCCCACACCAGCGCGGGACCGGTCGACACCGTCGTCACCCGGGTCCACAACAGCTTGAAGTCGAGTGCGTGCGAGGGCCCGAGCGTGACCGCCACGACCACCACAGCGACGAACACCGCGGCGGGCAGTGCGAGCGCGGCAGCCCAGCGGGTAGCAAGGTTCTTGCCGAGCTCGGTGAGGAACGCGTTCACAGCTCGATCCTGCGCAACGGTTGCCCGGTGAGCTCGCACCGCGCACCTTCGTCGATCCTCGCCCTGGTGCACGCACTCGTCGGGCACACCCATGCCGTGACGACGATGTCGCGCGGTCCCTTCCACGGCTCGAAGCCGCGGTGCGCCCGCGTCAGGTTGTCGATGCCGTGTTGGGCGAAGGCACTGTCGAGCAGGTCGAGGTCAGCTTCGGACACCTCGCCCTGCTGTGCCGCCGTGACGATTCTGGCCAGTACGTCCGCGACGCCGTAGCGGGAAGCGCGTTCGGCCAGCGCCGCTCCGGCCTGCTCGCAGAGAACCTCGACTCGGGGACCGCTCGGTGATGTCATGCCGAATTCGAACCTCCTGCTTGGTGATTCGGATCACGCTACCGTGGACCGAACGGGATCGGGGGCTGCGCGTGTACGACGACATTCGGTTGGTGGTCGAGAACTTCGCCGACACCGGTGACATCGGCGCACTGCTGGCCGCGGGCCTGCCGCCACCGCAGCAGTGCCCCGCGAATCTGTTGCCGCACCTGGCCCGAGCGCACTGGCACCGGTTCCAGGCGCAGAGCGGGTTCGCCGGGCTGGTCGACCGGGAGATCGCGGCCGCCATCGCGGGCACATCAGGTGATCTCGCGGTCGCGAGCGTCGTCGCCATGCCGCAATACCGGGCGTTGAACCAGGCACGCGAGCAGTTCCAGGTCTACCGGGACCGCGACTCGCTGGTGCTGTTCGCGAACGCCTGTACGACGGTGATGAACGCACTGGACGACGAGCGGATGAAAGCCGCGCTCACCGCCGATCACGCCACATTGCTGCTCCTGCTCGACGAGCACGACGGTTCCGATACCTACCGCGAGACCGTCGTCAACGGGCTGAACTGGACGATCGCGCACACACCTCGCGACGATCCGCAACGCGCCCGCAGGCTGGTCGATCGCGCCCGAGCGCAGGACATCGCGGGCCTGTCGCCGGGCAAGATCGTCGCCGACTACCGGGCCGCGGCCCAACTGGCGTTGCGGGAACGCCCGGTGTGGCGCGACGTCGTGCTCGAGCTCGCCCAGTACGAGTTCGATCTCTACACCGACGGTGCCGCGCCCATCCACCTGGCCGGTGCGCTGGTCGCATGTCGTGATCTCGCCGACGCGTTGAAGCGCGACTACGGCGACACAGCGCGGGTGCCCGCGCTCGCGCAGCTCGAGCAAGAGGCGAGCAGGGAGATCGGTTCCGATATCGCGCGATTCCTGATGACCTGCCATCGCGATCCGCGCGCTCTGCAGGCGCAGTACGACCTGGTCGCGAGCCTGCGGCGGCAGCCGGTCACCGGCGATGTGCTGGTGCGGCGACGTGACCAGGCGTGGGTGCTGGCCGTCGGACTGCCGCTGGACCACGCCGAGCGGCCTGCCGCGCTGCTGGATCTCTACTACGCGCACAACGACCTCTGGGATATCGGCGGCGACACCGAGGCGATCACGCTCGCTTACGACGCGGTGACCGAAGCGCTGCTCGCCACCACACCGAGCCACGCGCTGCGGGCGCAGCTGCTGAAAGCGCTCGCCCACTGCGCGAGCACCGTCGCGACGGCGAGCGGCTCTCGCGACGAAGCGAAGCTGGCGGTCGACGCCGCCCGCGCCGCGCTGAACTTACCGGCCGCCGACGATGACCAGCGCGCACTCCGGCTCTCCGCACTCGCGTCCGCGCTGATCACGCAATGCCGAGTCGGCTCCAGCCCCGGGGCGGGCCGCGAGGCTGTCACCGTCGCGGAGCAGGCCCTCGCGCTGACCCCACCCGATGACCCGAACCTCCCGCTGCGCTGGTCGTCCCTGTCCAGGGCGGCCGAGGAGGTGGCCGAGGCCGGTGATCACGCCATGTTCACCACAGCTGTCGACGCGGCGGCATCGGCGGTGTCCACCATGGCGACAGACGATGTGCGCCGGGTCGGCATGCTCTACAACTATGCCGGTGCCGTGCAGGCCCGGGCGGTCAGCACCGATGTCACGCATGCGGAACCGTTTCAGGAGGCCGAGCGCGCCTACCGGGCCGCGCTCGCGCTCGTGGGTCCCGATCACCCCGACGTGCCGCGCATCGAGAGCACCATCGCCGACGTGTTGTATCACCGGTACCGGCAGTGCGGTGATCTCGGCGCGCTGGAGGACTCGCTCGCGCTCGCGGAGAAAGCCGTCGGTCAGACCCCTGGAGACCACCATTGGTGGCCGTTGCGTGCGTTCGCGCTCGCGCGCTCGGCCCGTGCGCTCGCCACCTTCGGCGGGCCGGGAGCCGACCGGTTGCGCGAGCTCGCGATCACCTATTACCGGTCAGTTTCCGGCCACCCGGCCACCAGCACGCAGCATCGGATGATCTGCGAACAGGCCCAGGCCGCGATGTTCGCCGAGGCGAACCCGGCAACATGGCTGGACGCGCAGGAACGGGTGATCACCGCCATCCCCGCCACGGTCAGCCGAGCGTTGTCCTGGGTCCGCAGGGTGGAGGCGGCGCGGCAGCTGCACGGCCTCGCCGACCGAGTGGTGGATGCCGGTGTGCGGTCGGGCCAGCTCGACCGAGCTCTGGAACTGGTCGAACGGTGCCGCGGCGTGCTGTTCGGCGACGCGTGGGGTATCCGGCGCGGCTGGGCACGACTCGGCGAGACGCAACCGTCGCTGGCCGAGGAGCTCAGCGAGGTCGAGCGCGAGCTGGCTGGGGCCGACGGATACGCCGACCTGACGTTTCACATCGAAGTGGAGTTCAACGGCCGGATCTCCTCCCGGGACTGGGACCCGCGACCACAGGCCGTCGAACAGATCCGGCAGCTCTCGATGCGGCGGGACCGGCTGCTCGCGCGAGCGCGCACGGTGCCGGGGTTCGAGGATCTGCTGGTGCCGCCGAATCTCGAAGTCCTGCGCACGCGCACGGCCGGGCACACCGTGGTGATCGTCAGCGCTCAGGGCAGCGCGCTCGTGGTTCCCGCCGACTGTCGGGAGCCCGTCGAGGCTGTGTCGCTGCCGCAGATCACCGAGACCACCGCCCGCGCCCAGGTCCGGCGGTTGCGAGCAGCACTGGCCGATGTGAAGGACCCGGCGTGCTCGTTCGACCGGCGTGAGCAGGCCCAGCTGGAGGTGCACGCGGTGCTGGAATGGCTGTGGACCACCACGGCCCGGCCGGTGCTGGAGAAGGTCACGACGTCGCGGCTGTGGTGGTGCCCGATCGGAATCATGGCCCAGTTGCCCTTGCACGCGGCGGGCAGACATCGCGAGGACGCGGGGCAGACTGTGTTCGACCGTGCGGTCTCCTCGTACACACCGTCGCTGACCGCGCTCGCCGACACGTTGAGCACACCCCGGCCGCGCCATGCCCGTCACACCGCGCTCATCGTCGGTGTCGGCGAGCGTAACGGCGTCTCGGTGCTGCCGAGCGCCCGTGCCGAGGCCGAGGCGGTGGCGGGACTGCTGCCCGGCTCTACTGTGCTCATCGACGCCGCCGCCGACTTCGATGCCATCAAGCAGGGGCTGCACGAGCACGCGATCGCCCATTTCGCCTGCCACGGCCGGGCGGTCAGCTCGGCAAAGCATCCCGACCAGGGGGGACTGGTGCTCAGCGACGGGATGTTCGTGCCCTCGTTCGTGCACGACCTGCGCACCACGCGGGCACAGCTGGCGTTCCTGTCCGCCTGCGACACCGCGAGCCCGGACCCGGCTCTGCTCGACGAGCCGCTGAACTTGGCGTCGGCCTTCCACCTCGCGGGCTTCCGCGGTGTCATCGGCACGCTGTGGCACACCGCGGACAGCTCCCAGACCGCCGAGGGGGTCTACGCGGTGCTCACCGCGCACGGCACCCGGGCGCCCGACACAGCCGAGGCGGCCACCGCGCTCGCCGAGACGTTGCGCACCATGCGCGACGCCTATCCGGCCGTGCCGACCAGGTGGGCCGCACACGTCCATGTCGGTGACTGAGCTACCCGCAGTGGTGCGACACCTCGATGATCTCGGTGACTCGATCGACCGACGGCGGCGAAACCCAGGGAAGCCGACTCGCGCGGGGAGCGTGCTGAATCGTCGGCACCGTCCCGCGCATCCTCGCCGTTGACCCCTGACCGCGGCCGGTGCGACCCGGACCGGATAAGTCACTGTGGCACAACGCTATTCGCGTCAGCATCCAAGGGTCCGCGTGGGTGTGGGACGTCGAGGGTGCCCTCTGGAACGAGGACTCGGTTCGGTCATGGCCGGGAAACTGGGCGGGAACCCACAATATCGGAGATCGGCGCCGTGGAGTCTCACGAAGCGCCGAATCTACTGTGCAGCAACGTGATCCACGCCGTAGAATTGCCGGCAGAGCGACGTCGCTCCCTTCGACGACCGATCGCCGGACAATGGCGTTTTCGTGAACGGTCCGAGTGCAGGTGTTTGCCGACCGTACCCACATCGTCCCGGTCCCGTCGAGGTGACCGTCCACGGATCGTGAGGTCCGAACCTCACTGTTTCAGCGCAATACCAGCTCACCGTATGCCTACGTGCCACGACGCTACCTATCTGTCTGTCGCTGCGGCAGAACAGTAGCTGTGGCAGGACGGCTCCGTCTGAATCGTGTCAGCCCCAGTGAACCATCAGGGGATCTCACCGCCACATGGCCGCACCAAAGGAATTCAGCGTTATGGATAATCCCGCGCTACCCGAAGTCCGCCGTAACGACGCTCGTCCGGCAGGTAACCCGCAGCACCAGGGCGAACCGGTCGCGTTGATGCTCAGACATCCGAGTGGGACTCAGCACGAACTTCTCACGCTGGTCAACGCGCGCCTGTACGAAATCCTCATCAGCGGTGGGGATTTCGACGACATCGGCAGGCACGTCCTCGCCGCTCCGGGCAAGCGTGTGCGCGCACGTCTGGTTCTCGCGAGTGCAGGCCTGCTTGCGCCCGCCGGGTCCGAACCCAGTCGCGCCGCCCTCGATCTGGCCTGCGCGATGGAGATGCTGCACGAGTCCTCGCTGGTGCACGACGATATCTGTGACGGCTCGTTGCTACGCCGCGGCGCGACGTCGGTGCCCGCCGCATTCGGCGTGCGCATCGCGGCCCGAGCGGGGTTCCACATGGCAGGTGCCGCAGTGCAGGTGATCGCCGAGGTGCTTGCCGACAACCCGGGAATGTCTGCTTGCCTGGGGGAGGTGCCCGGTGTGACGTATTCCGACGGGCTGTCGGACCTGTCCTTCGGTCAGCTCATCGAGATGCTGCCGCCCGCGGTCGATGCCACCGCGCTGCGCCGCCATTACCGACTCGTCGCCGGCGCCAAGACCGGCACCTTGTTCCGATTGTCGTGCTCCTACGGCGGCACCGCGGGCGGTGCCGATCACGATCGCCTGCGAGCGCTGATGACATACGCCGACGAGCTCGCACTCGCGTTCCAGATCATGGACGATGTCCGCGACGTCGAGGGCGGTCCCGGACTGGGCAAGGACGCAGGGGGTGACCTGGAACGACGGGTTCCGACCTGGCCGGTGATCGAATGGCTCGACATGCGCGCCGGCGCGCGGGAGATGTGGCTGTCCGCGGACACCCCGAGCACGATCCTGCAGAGCGACCTGATCGACAGCGGGGCCACCGACGCCGCGCGGGCGGTTGCCCTCGACGCCACACAGAAGGCGAGCGCCGCACTGGACATCTTCCCGCCATCGCCTGCTCGCGACGACCTCCATGCACTGCTACAGGAAGTGATCACCCGATGAGGCAGACCAGAATCGGATCACTCGCCCATGGATTTCGACACCTGCGCCGCGCACCGGACCTGGCCGCGTTACGGGCCGCCTCCTCACCGGAGGAGCTGGCCCGGCTGGCACTGATCCCAGCCGGTCGTAACCTGGGTATCGCGGTGAGCTTCTTGCCCACCCACCTGCAGGCAGAGGCCACCGCCGCCCTGCTGGCCTGCCGAGTTCTGGACGCCTTCGAGGATCTCAGCGATCACGCGATCGCGAGCTGGTCCGTTCTGGACGCTGCGGACTACCTCACCGGCAACAGCGACACCAAGCCTGCTGCATTGCCTTCGGTCAGCACCGAAGCCCGCGACAGCGAAGCGGTCGACCGGCTCCTGGCCGAGCGTATCGGCGACATCCGAGCTCTGCTCGGAGCGCTGTCGCCGGCCGGGCGCAAGCGTGTCGGCGCGGTGGTCATCGATGTCGCGGTGGTGATGGCCCGCAATATCGACTCGCCGCTGTCGCGGGTCGCCTACAGCGAAGGTGTGCTCGGCCGGGTCACCTATTACGCGTGTGAACTCGCCTCCGAAGCCGTTGTGCCCGAGGCGGATCTGCGCGAACTGGCCGGCTGTCTCGCCATCATCGCTCAGTCTGCCAATGACCTGCGTGACAACGAGCTGCAGATCTACGGCGTCGCCGACCGCGAGGAACTGAAGCGGAAGGTCATGCTCCAGCTCCTCGTGCCGGCACTGGGCGGTTTCGCCCTCCTGGCCAGGCTCGGTCCCGCCACCCCGAGTTTCGGTGCGCGGGTGGCGATGGCGCACATGACCATCACCACGACGGCTTTCCTGTGCGGGGCCGTCGACGCGCCCCCGCCCTTTCGGCGCAAGGTCGGCGCCGCGCTGCTTGCGGCGTCCTCGTCGAGGCGCTGGACCACGATGCTGGATCGGGTGCGGCGAAGTGTCGACGTGGCGGTCCACCGAATGCTCGACGTCTCACCGGAGTTCACCGACGCGACGAACACAGCGACCGAGGCGCTGGTTGTGGGCGACCCGCTGTCGATGCCGACTTCGCTGGTGCCACTGATCGTCGACACCACCTTCGCTATGGTGCAGACCCTGCCCGAAGGTGTCCTGACCGGCGAGCTCACCGACGCCGAGGTGCGCACCATGTTGATCGCCGACCACCTGGCTTTCAGCGCGATGGAACGGGTGCCACCGCACGACCCCGCAGCGCTCCAGGCCCTCGCCACCCAACTCCAACTCGGCGCGCTCGATACCAGCGTGGGCGGGCACAACCGGTAGACCAGCGCACCCGCCACGCGCGCCCGGGGTCGGGCAGTACCGCACGGAAGGAAGTGATTCACCGGCGTCGGCGCCGCCCACTCGGCCAGAAACGACTGTCGTTGCCGACCGTGCGGTGCGGTCGAACTACTGATTCGGCTGCACCGACTGTCAGGGTGCTCGGTTCACCACGGCCAGTGCGAGTTCGGTGCAGAGGGCGGCTACTTCGGTGGTCGGCCGACGGGGGTCGCCCAGCCAGGTCGCCACCAGCTGGTTGATCCCGCCGACGACGAAAAGTGCTTCCTGGCGCCGGATCTCCGGATTCGCGGGAGCGTCGAGGAATTCCGCGCTGTACTGCATCACGAGGTCGGTGACGATCCCGACGGCACGGGAGCGCAACTCTTCGAGCCCTGCCACGCTGTGGGTATCGCTGGTCATGATGCGGTGGATGCTGGGGTCGTCGGCGATCGTGTCGAGATAGGTCGTCAGTGCCCGCAGGAGTTTGCGTTTCAAGGTGCCCGGCTCGGCCTGGCTCGCGTCGACGAGGGTGGTGAACAGCTCCTGTTGCACCTGCTCGGCGACGGCGAGGACCAGTGCGTCTCGGGTGGCGAATTGTTCGTAGAAGTAGCGCGGGGTCAACCCCGACGCGGCGCACACGCGGCGCACGGTGACTTCGCTCGGGCCGGCCTCGCCCCAGATCTGGCGACCTGCGGCGAGGAGTTTGTCGCGGCGTTCGTCACGTCGAGTCGCCGCGCTGATTCCACGGTAGGACCGGACCACCTCTGCACGCGCCATTGACAGGACTTTAGCAGTCGACCTATTTTGGATATCAGTCGTTATCCACAATGGAGCGCTCAACGAGGAGTGTCGATGACCACCGTTCCCGCCCGTCATCCAGATCGTCCCCACCGCGTCCCGCCCCTCGTCGGCGGCTTCGCGGCGATGCTAGGGGTTCACAGCCCCGACTCGACGCAATGGCAACATCTCGGCGAGGGCCTGCTCGTCGGTGACGACGCGATGGATCGGCTGGTGGACTGGATGGTCGCCGCGGGCTCGAAGCAGATGCGTCCGCTGTTCGATCGAGCGCTCACCGACGGCATCGCTGCGGTACCGCAGGCGCCGGATCCGCTGCGCGAGTTCTTCACCGCGGTCGAGACTGTTCCGGCGTGGGTCGATCACGACACGCTCGTGCGCGGGGCCAAGGTCCTGCTCACCAGCGGTTCCGACGGCATGTACATCGCGCGCGATGTCGCCATGCTCGGCGGCTACCAGTTCTCCGGCTTCAACAAGACCCTGTTGCGCACAGGAGCGCTGGAAAAGGGCTCCAATCAGCGGTGGGCCGAGACGATGCAGTGGGCGATGGATGTCCTGTCCGAGGACGGCTTGTCCCCCCTGGGTCTGGGATACCGATCCACGATCCGGGTGCGACTCATCCACGCCTTCGTCCGCAGGCACGTGGCCGCCATGCCGGACTGGCGGACCGAGGACTGGGGCCTGCCCATCAACCAGACGGATATGGCGGCAACGCTCGTCGGCGCCTTCATCGCACCGGCGATCGGTGGGATGGGCCTGGGTCTGTTGCTCACCCCTGCCGAAACCGACGCTGTCGCGCACCTGGTCCGCTACGTCGGCTGGCTGCTCGGTGTCGAGGAGCAGTGGCTGCCGCACTCCTTCCGTGACGGTGTGCGCGTCCTGGTACACACGCTGTCTGCCTTGGCCGACCCCGACGAGTCGACTCCTCAACTCGCGGTACCGATGTCACGAGACCCGTTGTCGTGGAACTATGACCGGCTGCCCGCGATCAGGCGCCGTCTTGCCTATGCCCAGCATCTGTCGGTGACGGGGACCTTCCTCGGCCGCCACACGATGCGTGCGCTCGGGCTGCCGACGGCGATCGTTCCGTGGTACCCGGCGATCCGAATCCCCGTCAATGTCGCGCGCTCGGTCACCCGGCTGCTGCCCGGCGGACTCGACCGTGCGGCGAATCGCGGTGCGCGAGAACAGGATCGGTTCATGGGGACACTGGTCAGCGCCGGACCGACCGTCGGCGCGGCGGCCGCGCGACTCACCCACGCGGCCTAGCGCCGCGACGCGGTGGCGGCCGGTGTCAGGGTGCCTTCGGCTCGATGGAGGGGCCCGGGTGCGGCGACCAGCCTGCGTCGCGGGCGGCGGTGTACAGCGCGTCCAGGCCGAACGCGTCGACCGGGCCGAGCGCGCCGGAGCCGAGGAGGCCGCCGCCCAGTGCGGTGTCGGCGGCCCAGGCCAGAATCGCCGCGGTGAAATCGTAGGGATCGCCGCCCTTCAGGGTGACGGTGGCCAACGTCGTGCCGGCCGCGTCCTGAGCTTCGGCGACCACCCAGGTGCGGGTGCGGCGGCGAGCTTCGGCGTCGGGGCCACCGGTCGACCCCTTGACCGTTCGGGCCAAAGCCTCGTCGAATCCGCGCTTCAGCGCAGGCACCTGTGCGACGACCGAGGTCAGTCGTGAGCCGACGCGCAGCGTCTGTGCCGCGAGTGGCGGCAAGCCGAGGAACACATCGACTTCTCGCAGGTGTGGGTGCGAGCGAGTCAGCGCGAAATGCTCCGACGCGGGAATCGATGCCCCCGTCCGGCTCTCTCCGGCGACATCGAAGGAACGCAGACGCGCGCCGGTGCGTTCGGCGACCACCTGTCCGGAGCGCAGCGCGAAGCCGGGTTCGAACAGCATCCCCGCCATGGACGCGCGGGTACCACCGCTGGTGCCGGGACTTTTCATGAAGTAGCCGACTTCGGCACGCACCGCGGTGGGAGCCTCGCGCAAGGCGAGCCCGGCCGCGAGATTGCCCGGTACGTAGTCGAACCCGAACGCGGTGAGCAGCCCCGCGCCGGCGGCACGGGCCTGCTCGTCGTGCTCGAACACGGTGCGGATGAAGGGCCCTTCGCCGGTGGAGTCGATGTAATGCGCGCCCGCGGCGATCGTCGCGGCCAGTGCGGGGCCCCCATGGCGCAGGAACGGCCCGACCGTTGTCACCAGAACATCGCCGCGACCGAGCAGGGCCCGGACCGACGCGGGGTCGGTGACGTCGGCGACGGCGGTCCGGCAGCCGCCGAGTTCGGCGCCGAGCTTCTCGAGGGCCGCCCCGTTGCGTCCCGCCAGCACGGGCGATGCGCCGCGTGCGGTGAGGGCTTCGGCCGTCAGGCGTCCGGTGTAGCCGGTTGCCCCGAACAGTACAATTTTCGGCATCGCCGCGTCTCCTCATGGTTGGCCACTTGCCAACGCTACCGGTGGATCATCGCCCCGACGGGAAACAGCCGTCACATCATCGTGTATCGGCTCACGGCTTCTGGGTCCGCCGCGTCCTCAGGCGGTCCCGCGCGATGACGAGGCTACCGATCAACGTCCGCCGTTGGTGCCTCTATTCGTCCCCTGGACCGCTCAGCCGAGGGGTAAGTTCGTAATCGGTCGGGTGAAACTGGCTGCGGCGCTGTCGATTACGGGCGTAGACCCTGGTGGAGGAGATTTCATGGAACCGATCGTGCTGGATACGACCGGTGCCGACATCCAAGGTGAGTCGGCACGCATTCAGCAACGTGGCCCGGTGGCGCTGGTCGAACTGCCCGGTGGCGTGCCCGCCTGGTCGGTCACCGATCAGGCAGTGCTGCGGAGTCTGCTCGCCGATCCTCGGGTGTCGAAGGACCCCAGACAGCACTGGATGTCGTTCATCAACGGCGAGATCACCGAGGCGTGGCCGTTGCTGCCGTGGGTAGCGGTCGACAACATGTTCACCGCCTACGGCGCCGATCACCGCAGGCTGCGCCGGCTGGTCTCCCCAGCTTTCAGTCATCGCCGTAGTACCGCGCTGCGTCCGCGGATCGCCGAGATCACCGAGAACCTGCTCGACGCGCTGGCAGCCACCCCGGCCGGCGCACCGGTCGATCTGCGAAGCGGCTTCGCCTATCCGGTTCCGATCCGGGTCATCACCGAACTGGTCGGTGTGCCCGAAGGGCTGGGGCCTGCGCTGCACAAGTGCGTGGACGGCTTCTTCGACGGCTCGTTCACCGCCGAGCAGGCGCAGGCCAACTACCTCGAAATGTATGGACTGGTCGGCGAACTCGTCGCCTACCGTCGTGCGCATCCTGGTGACGACGTCACCAGCGCGCTGATCGCCACGCGCGACGAGGACGACTCCGCGCTGTCGGAGAAGGAACTCGCCGACACCCTGATGCTGATCATCAATGCCGGTCACGAGACCACGGTCAATCTGCTCGACCAAGCGATCGTCGCCCTGCTCACCCATCCTGAGCAGCGCGCCGCGGTGGCCGCAGGGCAGGTGTCGTGGGCAGACGTGGTCGAGGAGACGCTGCGCTTCCAGGCACCGGTGGCACACCTGCCCCTCCGATACGCGGTCGAGGACATCGACATCGCCGGGAAGTACCGAATCGGCAAGGGCGAGGCCATCTTGGCCTCCTACGCAGGCGCAGGCCGCGACCCGAAAGTGCACGGCGCCAGCACCGCCGAGTTCGATCCCACCCGTGCCACCCGCGATCAGCACCTCGCCTTCGGCCACGGCGCACACCACTGCATCGGCGCGTCACTGGCCCGTCTCGAAGCGGCTGTTGCGTTGCCTGCACTGTTCGATCGGTTCCCTCGGATGAGCCTGGCCACGACCCGGACCGAACTGACGCCGGTGCCGAGTTTCATCTCCAACGGGCACGCCAGTGTTCCGGTGTATCTCCACGCGACGTGAGCGCACCGGGGTGATTCGCGGACGGGTTAGTGGGCGAACGGCTTCAGCCGGTCGAAGTATCCATTGGGTTTGAGCGTGTCGAGGTGCCCGAGCGCGGCGGTGATGTCCTCGCTCAACGCCCTGGCCATGTCCGCCGAGAACCCCTCCCGCACCACGACGCGCAGCACCGCGATATCGGTGGCGTTGTCCGGCATGGTGTACGCGGGCACCTGCCAGCCGTAGGAGCGCAGCGCGTGCGAGACGTCGAACTCGGTGTATTCAGGGTCGCCCGACAGCCGGAAGCTGATCACCGGGATCGCCGAGCCGTCGGTGATCACCTCGAAGTGTCCGCTCGCGCGCAGCTGGTCGCCGAGCCAGCGCGCGGTTTGCGAGAGGGATTGCATGACCAGGCTGTAGCCGAATCGGCCGAGCCTGAGGAAGTTGTAGTACTGGCCGATGACCTGATTGCCGGGTCGGGAGAAGTTCAGGGTGAAAGTGGGCATGTCGCCGCCCAGGTAGTTGACCCGGAAAATCAGGTCGTCGGGCAGGTACTCGGGGCCGCGCCACACCACGAACCCGATGCCGGGATACGTCAGCCCGTATTTGTGGCCACTGACGTTGATCGACACCACGCGCGGCAGCCGGAAATCCCACACCAGATCGGGATGTAGGAAGGGCACCACGAAGCCGCCGCTGGCCGCGTCGACGTGCACGGGGATGTCCAGTCCTGTGTCGGCAGCGAGCTTGTCGAGCGCCGCGCAGATGTCGCTGATCGGTTCGAGTTCGCCGGTGAATGTCGTGCCCAAGATGGCCACCACGCCGATGGTGTCCTCGTCGACGTTGGCCAGCACCTGCTCGGGTGTAATGACGTAGCGGCCCTTCTCCATCGGCAGATACCGCGGCTCGACGTCGAAATAGCGGCAGAACTTCTCCCACACCACCTGCACGTTGGACCCCATCACCATGTTCGGTGTGCGGCCTTTCCACCCGTCGCCGACCTTCTCGCGCCACAGCCACTTCATCGCCAGCCCGGCCAGCATCACCGCCTCGCTGGATCCGATCGTCGATACCCCGGTGGCACTGGACGGGTCGTCGTCGCGCAGGCCCTCCGCATGGAACAGGTCGGCGACCATGCACACACACCGTTGCTCGATCGCCGCGGTCGCGGGGTATTCATCCTTGTCGATCATGTTCTTGTCGAACGTCTCCGCCATCAGCTTCTCGGCCTGTGGATCCATCCACGTCGAGACGAAGGTGGCCAGATTCAGCCTGCTGCTCCCGTCGAGCATCAGTTCGTCGTGGATGAATCGATAGGCGACGTCAGGATCCATCGATTCCTCGGGCATCCGCAGCGCGGGTACCGGCGCCATCGACAGCCGCCCGGTGTATGCCGGGGAGACCTGAGGAACGTGAGTGCGCCTGCGCGACATGGTTATCCCTTCGATTTCAGTTCTGCCAACAGCAGTTCGGACATGAGTCGGGACGCGTGGGAGAGAAGTCGGCGCCGAGCGAGCCGATGTCGTCGGCGGCCCGCTCACTGATGACGACCTGTGAGGTGGTGGTCATGGTTTCGACGGTAGAGCTGCCGTCGATGGGTCCGTATCCTCCGTAACGGGTGAATCTCACCGAGGACGGGTCCTGTCGCTGTCCGGTACCAGCACCATGTTGAGACCGGAATCGGCATGGCCGACGACGTACACGGATCCGGCGATCACTGATACGGATAGCATGATCCGTTGCAGTCCTCGGATCTGCTAGCGGCTGATAGCGCGGGCTACCGTGTCGCCGACCTGCTCGTCGGTGAGGCTGCTGCGCTGGATCAGCACATGCGAGAGCACGGTGCGGACGGCGATCTCCGCCGCCTGTGCCGGTGTGACCACCAGTGCTGCGCTGTCGTCGCGGGCCGCCAGCAGTGGTGCGACGAAGGCGCCGACGGTTTCGATCAGGTTGAGCTTCGACCCCTCGTGCTCGATCGCGACATTGAGCAGCCATCCTGGTTCCTGGTCGCGCAGTCGGGAGATCACCGGGTGTCGGCGCAGGTAGGGGATCGCAAAGACCACGGCCTCTTTCGCCAGCTGCCGTACCGGCGTGAAGATGTCTATCTCCAGGTAGGCGGCGCTCATCATGCGGGCTACTTCGATTTTGCTGACGGCCGCGATGAGACCGTTCTTGTCTCCGAACTCACGGTAGGCGGTCGCGCGTGAGACGCCCGCCCGGCGAGCGACCGCGGTCAGCGTCAGATCATCCAGGCCGGTCTCGGCCATCATCGCCAAGGCTGTGTCCACAAGCAAGGAGGACGACTGCGTCGCGTTGGTCATGCCGGTCATTCTTCCTGTTCCCGATCCGGGATGGCACGCCCGGTTGTGGCCACGTCAGCACTGAGACTATATTGGCATTCAGTCTCAGTCGTGGATCCCTGACTCGATCCATGAACAGGACTCGGAACAACGACGTTCGGAGGTTTGGCATGCGGAGAATCGGCGATCACGCGGTCGTGTTGGGCGCGGGCATCGGCGGGCTACTGGCCGCTCGGGTGCTCAGTGAGGCCTACTCGACCGTGACGGTGATCGAGCGGGATGCCCTGCTCCCGGACTCCGAGGCGCGAAAAGGTGTCCCGCAGGGGCGCCACGTGCACGGGCTGCTGCCGCGGGGCAAGGACATCCTCGAGGAATTGTTCCCAGGGTTCGGGCAGGACATGCGAACAAGCGGTGTGGTCGAATGCGACGCGCTCCGCGAAGTCCGCTTCACCATGGCCGGTCGGACCCTCAAACGAGTATCGACCGGACACAGGGCCTTTCAGGCAAGTCGCCCACACCTCGAGCAGCACCTTCGCACGCGGGTCGCGGCGCTGCCCAACGTCACCATTCGCGACAGGTGTGATGCCGGGTCGCTCGTTGTCAGCGCCGATGGAACGCGGATATCCGGGGTCGCGATCGTGGACCGTTCGGACGGGGCGCGTGAAACCATCGACGCGGACCTGGTCGTGGCATCGATGGGTCGAGCCGGCGTCGTCCCCTCATGGCTCGACAAGCTCGGCTACGACCGCCCAGCCGAAGAAGGCACCGCGATCGACATCATCTACCGCAGCGCCTTCATCCAGCTGCCGCCGAACGCATTGCCTCACGACAAGCTGGTCACGATCGGCGTACGCGATCTACCCCCGCGTGCCCTCGCCCTGTTCGCCGTCGAGGGCAACCGGCACATCCTGACGCTGATCGGCCACGACGGCGAGGAGCCGCCCAGGGACCAGGAAGGATTCCTCGACTTCGCCGCAGCCATCGCCCCGCCCGACGTGCTCGATGCCATCAAGAACGGTGAAATCATCGGCGATATCTCGACCTTCCGCTACAAGGCCAACCTGCGCCGACGCTACGAGCGGCTCGATCGCTTTCCCGAGGGACTACTCGCGGTCGGTGACAGTCTGTGCAGCTTCAGCCCCGTCTACGGGCAGGGCATGACTGTCGCCGCGATCCAGATGGCCGTGCTGCGTGAGTGCCTCGCGCGGGGTGGAAAGAATCTTGCCACCAGGTTCTACACGGCGGTCACGCCGGAAATCGACAATGCCTGGCAACTCACCGTGATCGCCGACGGCGCCATGCCACACGTCAGTGCCGGTGTCTCGTTGCCGGTCCGAGCCGCCGTGGCGGCGCTCGAGCCGGTGCTGATCGCCGCCGAGCGTGACACCGCGGTCGCGACAACCCTGTACCGGGTGATGGGACTCGTCGACAAACCCCGCGCACTGCTCTCGCCCGTCATCGCCGCCCGCATCGCCGTCGCCAACGCCCGCGCGGCACTGGAAACCCTTGTCGGCACAGCACTTTCGTCGCACAGCCACACCTGAGCGAGGGTGCCGAGGATCAATTCGTCCACCGAGGCACGTTCGGCGGCGAATCCAACGGATCGGGGCCCCGCGACACGGCTGAGCATCATGACACGATCGAGCGCTTGACCTTGACACAGTGACAACGTCTTCACTGGAGGCAGGAGGTGGTTCCCATGAACTCGATACCAGCACACTCGGTAGACCCGCGGCTGCTTGCCGCACTGAGCGCGGAGACTGCATCGATCAGGCTGCGGGCCGCCCTGGCCGCGGGCACACAGCCACGCCCGGCGCTGCTCGGAGTCCTGATCGACCGCTGCGCCGTGGAGCCGGACTTCTTCGTCCGCGACATGCTCACCTGGGCACTGACCAGGCTCCCCGGCGAGCTGACCGTGCCGCGGCTGCGCGCCGAGCTGGAATCCGGGGGTGCCCTGGCCCGCAGCCAAGCGCTGCACACCCTGTCCAAGATCGGCGATCCGGCAGTCTGGCCGGCGATCACCCCCGCGCTGCTGCGCGATCCCGACGACGACGTGGCCCGCAGCGCGTGGCGAGCCGCGGTCGTTCTCGTGCCCGATGCCGAGCGCGCGGCGCTGGCCACCGAACTGGCCACCCAATTCGGACGCGGTGATCGAGATGTTCGGCGCAGCCTGAGCCGGGCGCTGGCCACCCTGGGTGAGGTGATCACCACGGTGCTCCACCGGGCGGCCGGCAGTACCGACCCGCACGTGCGAGGTCACGCACAGGCCACCGAGCGGCTGCTGCGCGACCCGGACGCGGCCTTCGATCCCGACATCGACGCGGCGAAAAGAGTCGCGGCGCTCGACGGCGCACCGTGCTGATCGGCGAGGTGGCGCGGCGTTCGGGAGTCAGCACCCGAATGCTGCGCCACTACGACTCGCTCGGACTGGTGCGGCCCACCGGGCGCACCGTCGGCGGCTACCGCCAGTACTCCGACGCCGACATCCGCGGCATCTTCCACGTGGAGAGCCTGCGCTCCCTCGGGCTGTCGCTGCGCGAGATCGCTCGCGTACTCGCAGACCGATCGTTCACGCCGCAGACCTTGGTGAGCGAGCTGATCGCACGCACCGAGGAACGGCTGGCGCGCGAGCGCGAACTACTCGAACGTCTGCGCGCTGTCGAAAACGCCGAGCCCGGTGACTGGCACGACGCGCTACGCATCGTCGAACTCATGCGCACACTCGGCTCGACCGACCCCCACCGCCGCCTGCAGGCAGTGCTGAACCCGGCCGACAACGTGCCGGTGCCGACCGAGATGCTGGCCGCGGCCGTGCTCACCGAGGCCGAACCCAACATGGCAGGCGCCCTGCGCTGGGCGCTGTCGCGGGCAGGCGAGGACGGACTGGTCGGGCTCGCGCCCGGGCTGGCCGCCGCCGATGCCGAGGTCCGGCGCCGGGCGGTGCTGGCCGTGGCGGAAATCCCGGGCGACGCCGCGACCGCGCTGCTCACCGCCGCACTCGACGACCCGAACCCGACCGTCCGTGCCCCCGCCGCCCTGGCCGCCGGCAGTCGCGGGATCAGAGCGGCCGAACCGATCCTGGTGGCCATGGTGATCGCGGGCACCAACGATGTCGACGCCGGCGAAGTGCTCGGCGCGCTGTCGCAGGACCCGGAATCCGCGGATCGAATACTGGGCGCGCTGACCGCCGCGCTGACCGCACACGAAGACGACGCCGGCATCCGCATCCGGCTCGTCCAAGCGCTGGTGGAACTGCCCGGCACCCGCGCGCTGGCGACCCTGCGGGCACTGAGCGCGGACACCGATCACTCCGTTGCCCTCGTCGCCACCGCCTTCACCGACATGGTCGCTGCGCGAGCGACGAGCCCGGATTGCTGATCACAGCCGGTGGCTGTTCGTGGGCCCGCTGGCCACCGTTGTCGCCGAACCCGGAGGCTGCTCTACCGAGCAGGTTCAGCGCAGAACGCGGGTGAACAAGCCGGTCAGTTCGGTCCAGTGCCGGGCATCGGCCCCGGCGTCATAGACATCGGTGTCGGATTGGGTGAAGCCGTGGTCGGCACCGGGATACACCTCGGTGCGGAAGGTGGTGCCTGCGGCGCTGAAGGCGGCGTCGAGCTGTTCGATCTGTTCCGGCGGGAGGCCGGGGTCGGCGTCGGCGTGCGCGAGATACACCTCGGCGGTGATTCGGTCGACTACGGCGTGCGGGCTGGTGGAGTCTTCGGTGGCCAGCCGGCCGCCGTGAAAGCCGGCCACCGCGGCCACTCGGTCGGGGTAGGCGGCGGCGGTGTGTAGTGCGTGGCGCACGCCCATGCAATAGCCGGACAGGCCCACCGGATTGCCCGTGGTCAGCGGGGAATCCGCCAGCCACGACAGATACGCGGCGGCGTCGGCGACGACGAGCTCGGGTGTCAACGCGGTCAGCAGCGGGCGCAGGACACCGAAGATCTCACCGCGACGGTCGGCCCCGATGACATCGGGAAGGTCGACCACCGGTGCGCAACCGTGGCGGTAGAACAGATTCGGAACGAGCACCGTGAAGCCGTGGGCGGCGAGGCGTTCGGCGTCACGGCGCACCACCGGCCGCAGCCCGAACGCGTCGGAGAACACCAGCACCGCGGGGTGGGGCGCGTTGTCGTCGGGATAGGCGAGGAAGGAATCGGCCTTGCCGTCGGCCGTGGCCACGGCGAGGGCGAGCGTGTGTACCGCCACAGCGGAACCTCCTGAGCGCGTCGAGTTGACCACAATCTACTGATCGCGCAGCGGTGATCCGGCGCTCGAACCGGCCGGGACCGGCATTTGCGCACGCACTGAATTCGACGCAGCGCAAGCGGATCCGGGTACCAGCACCACCTGGATACCAGGATCGGCATGGACCACGATGATGGGATGAGTGAAGCGGTCGACCTGCGCTCGGTGAGCACCGAGCGTCGAGCCCAGCTCGGTGCGTTCCTGAAGTCCCGTCGCGCCAAGATCACCCCCGCGGATGTGGGTCTGCCACCGGGCCCGCGGCGGCGAACGCCGGGTCTGCGGCGCGAAGAAGTCGCGCAGCTGTCGGGAATCGGCGTCACCTGGTACACGTGGCTCGAGCAGGGCAGACCGATCAACGCCAGTGTTCAGGTGCTCGACGCGGTGGCGCGCACCCTCGGCCTGGATCACGCCGAGAAAGTGCATCTCTATCGCCTCGCGGATGTGCCGTCGGTGCCCGCTGCGGCGGTGGAGTCGGCGATGCCGCCCGGTCTGCCGATGATCCTGGACCAGCTCGCACCCTTGCCCGCGGTGCTTCTCGATTCCCGATACGACGTCCTGGCGCACAATGACGCTTATCGCGTGTTGTTTCCCGGCCTCGCCCGCCCGGACGCCAATGTGCTGCGCACGGTGTTCCTGACACCGGAGTGCTGCAATCCCTATCGGCACAACATCGATGATCTGCGTCGCATGGTTGCCTACCTGCGCGGTGCGTCGGTCCGTCACCTCGACGATCCGGCCTGGCAGGAGTTGATCGACGAGCTGTGTACTTCCAGCGCCGAGTTCGCCAGAATGTGGGCTCGCAACGACGTGGCGGTGCCGGTGAACCTGGTCAAGGTGATCCAGCATCTCGCCGTGGGTGACCTCGCGATGCATCTGACGATCATGAGTCTGCCCGCCACCGACGGCGAGTGGATCCAGATCTTCACCCCGGTCGACGACGCCGAGGCCGCGAAGCTCTCCGAGCTGCTGGCGATGTCGGACGACGAGCGGCGGCGGCCCGGCGAAGATCATCGGCGGCGATTCCACCGGTCGGCTGACCTGGGGTGATGGCGGATCACACCGGGACTCAGATATCCGAAATCGATAGCGCGAAGACACAACTCGCAAACTGAATTCCTCAGGTACTATCGCCGACGGGGGAGCACGAGATGAACGATGGTCTTCGGCTGCCCTATACCGATATGCGACCATCTCCAGGGGATGAAACTTGATCCACATGACACCGAACCCCACCTCGCGTCGGCGCTTCGCGCGACGTTCCGGCATCACTTCGGTCGTCGCGGCGGCGGCGGTCTGCGCGGCCCTCGTATCCGGCTGCACCAAAGACGATTCGGCCACCACGGCGGGCCCGGCGCCCACCGGCCAGCTGCCCGAGGGCGCACAGATCGTGAAGGAGTCGGCGAAGACCACGCAGACCCTGCACAACGTGCACCTGAAGATCAACGTCAAGAACCTGCCCGACCTGCCGGTGGAAACCGTGTCGGCCGATGTCACCAACGAGACCCAGGGCTCGGGCGCGGCGATGGGTGACGCGAAGGTCAAGCTCACCCCCGAAGCCTCGTTCACCGAGGCGAAGTTCCTTGTGGTGGACAAGGTCCTGTACACCCAGGCCGGTGGCCGCTACGTGCCGTCGGGCCCGGCGGAGAAGGTCTACGATCCGGGCGTCATCCTGGACAAGGACAAGGGCATCGCGAATGTGATCGCCAATATCCAGAACGCGAAGACCGAGGGCCGTGAGGTGATCGACGGCATCAACACCGTCAAGGTCTCCGGCACCATCGACGCCGCTGTGATCGACCCGATCGTGCCGCGCATCGGTCAGAACGCGGGCACCATGCCGATCACCGTGTGGATCCAGGACACCGCCCCGCCCGCCTCCGATTCGACCAAGCCCTCGGACGCCGCGTCCACCGGCGACGGCCCGAATCTTGTTCGCGCCGTAGTGAAGAAGGATCAGGGCGAGGTCACCGTCGGCCTGTCGAACTGGGCCAAGCCCGTCAACATCATCAAGCCCGCCGGCTGATATTCGCCGGTAATACCGGATCAACCCACACCGGTCCGGGGTCAGCGGAGCCTGGCACGCAGTGCCCTCCGCAGCCCCGGGCCGGTGTGTCGTCTGGGTGTCGCCTGCGGTAAACGAATCACGAACGCACGAGTACGCATCCAATAAGAGAATGTTCAGCGAGATGCAAGGCGCCACAAGGACTATACGTGTCGGGACGCTGGTCGGCAGGCAACACGCATCGGACGCCGATCGGACACGGAGGAAGAACTAATGACGATCGATGATCGACCTGATGAAGCGGAGCGCGAGCTCCCGCCACCGCCCGGCCCGGGGGGTCGGCCTCCCGTCAACAACGTATGGGTTTATAACGGCAGAGCCTACGACCTGAGTGACTGGATCTCCAAGCATCCAGGCGGTGAATTCTTCATCGGCCGCACGAAAAATCGCGATATCACCTCGATCATCGGTTCCTACCACCGTGATCCGGAAAAAATCGCGCGGATGATCGAGCGTTACAGTCTCGGTCGCGATGCCACGCCCGAGGACATCCATCCGAAGAACAACGCCCCCGACTTCCTGTTCAAGGACGGCTTCAACAGCTGGGACGACACTCCGAAGTACAAGTTCGACAACAAGTCCGATCTGCTGCACCAGGTGAAGGCCCGGCTCAAGGAACCCGAGCTGGCGGCCCGGCTGCAGCGAATGGACCGCGCGTTCAACATCGTCGTCGGCGTGCTGATCTTCGCCTACATCGCCGTGCAGGCGCTGCGCCTCTACGACACGAGCTGGATGCCGTTGCCCGCCTTCGTGATCGCGATGGTGCTGCTGCGCAGCTCACTGGCCGGGTTCGGTCACTACGCGATCCACCGCGCGCAGAAGGGCTTGAACAAGTACGCGGTCAACGCCTTCGACATGAACTATGTCGCACTGTCTTTCGTCACCGCCGACGGGCACGCGCTACTGCACCACCCGCACACCCAGAGTGAAGTCGACATCAAGAAGAACGTCTTCACGATGATGATGCAGATCCCGCGCCTGTACCGGGTGCCGGTGCACACCGTGCACAAGTTCGGACATCTGCTGACGGGCATGATCATTCGCCTCCTCGATGTCTGCCGGCTCACCCGCAAGGTGGGCATCAAGGACATGTACGGCAGCTGGCGTGGCGCGCTGCCGCACTTCATCGGCTCGTTCGGGATGCGGTTCCTGCTGGTGGCCGAGTTCGTGGCCTTCGCCATCGCGGGCGACCTGCTCGCCTGGGGCCTGCAGTTCGTGATCACGCTGTGGATCAGCACCTTCATGGTGGTGGCCAGCCACGACTTCGAGATCCCGACCGAGGAACTGCACACCGAGACCGAGGACTGGGCGGTGAACCAGCTCGAGCAGGCCTACGACCTGACCGTGGTCGGTAACAAGTACGTCGACTGCTTCCTCTCGGCGGGCTTGAGCTCGCACCGTGCTCATCACGTACTTCCGTTCCAGCGCAGTGGTTTCGCCAACATCGCGTCGGAGAACGTGGTGCGTGAGGAGGCCGCGAAGTTCGGCGTGGAGTGGCTGCCCGCCAAGAGCTTCTTCGGAGATCGTTTCCCCAAGCTGTGCCGGACCTATCTGCTCGCGCCCTCCCGTGAGGCCGAGGAGAACCGGTGGGGTTTCGTGCGCGAACACTGCGCACCATCAGCGCTGAAGACCTGTGTCGTCTACACCGCGCAGGGCTTCTCCGGCATCGGAACCGTCTGACCCGGCCCGTTGCCACCTCTGATCTGTCTCGAAAGGATTTGTGCCCGTGTCTGTTTCCTTTGACCTGCTCCGCACGCCCGACGTCGAGCGCGGGCACGACCTGCTACCACCCACGCCGCCGACGACCGTCGGCGTGATCGAAGCGGTCGCCACCGGTTCGCCCTCGCTGGTCGTCGAGCAGTCCGTGAACGCGGGCCGGGTCGCCGAACTGTTCTCCGATCCCGCTCAGCGCCAGCGCATTCCGCGGATCTACGCCAAGACCAGGATCGACACCCGCCACCTCGCCATCGACCCACTCGACCCCGAGTTCCTCGAGTTCAGCCGCAAGCCCGGCACCATCCGGGAGCGGATGAACCTGTTCTTCGAACACGCTGTGCCGCTCGCCGTCGACGTCGCCCAGCGCGCCGTCGCGGGGCTGGAGGACCCGGCCGAGGATATCGGCCAGTTGATCTTCGTGACCAGCACCGGCTTCATCGCTCCCGGCGTCGACGTCGCGGTGGTCAAGCAGCTGGGTCTGTCGCCGAAGGTCGGCCGGATGGTCATCAATTTCATGGGTTGCGCCGCGGCCATGAACGGCATCCGCGCCGCCGTCGACTATGTCCGGGCCCATCCGGACAAGAAGGCGATGGTGCTGTGCATCGAATTGAGTTCGGTCAACGCCGTTTTCGACGATGACGTCAACGATGTGATCACCCACAGCCTGTTCGGTGACGGCTGCGGGGCGGTGGTGATCGGCGCCAACCAGGTGCACAAGCCGCTCGCGGCAGGCAGCGTCGTGATCCGCGACAGCTTCAGCCACCTGTTCGACGACGCCGAGGACGGCATCGTGCTCGGCGTGAAGGACGCGGGCATCACCTGCGAACTGGCGACCAGCCTGCCCGACTACATCTACCGCGGAGTCGACCCGGTGGTGTCGGAAGTGCTGGCGCGCAACGGACTCGGCAAGTCCGATATCGAGTTGTGGGCGATCCACCCCGGTGGCCCCCGCATCATCGAGGAGTCGGCGCATTCGCTCGGCATTCCCGCCGAGCTGGCGGCGCCGAGCTGGGCGGTGCTCGCCGAGCACGGCAACATGCTCAGTGTCTCGCTGATCTTCGTGTTGGAGCGGATGATCCGCGATGCACAGACAGCGGCACCGATCTCTACCGGTGTGGCGTTCTCGTTCGCACCCGGTGTCACCCTCGAGGGCATCGTGTTCGATGTCATCCGAAGCTGAGAGCCGAAGGTTATGCATCTGCTCCGTTTTCTCGCCGCGCTGTCGCCGGCCAGGATCGCGGCCGTCGTCGTCGCGGGCCTGATCTGCGGCGCCGCCAACACCTACCTGGTGACGCTGATCAACGCGGTCGTCTCGCCGCGCCCGCAGCCGGACAACCTGCTGCTGCGCTTCGGTGGCACGGGTCTGGTGATCCTCGTCAGCGGTGTGCTGTCGCAGGTTCTGCTGATCCGGCTCTCCCAGGACGCGATCTACCGGTTGCGCAGCGACCTGAGCTCCGGAATCGTCTCCGCCCCACTGGAACACCTCGAACGACTCGGCATGCACCGCCTGATGGCGACGCTCACCGAGGACGTGCGTTCGCTGTCGCAGGCCGTCACCGCCATTCCCTCGATCTGCGTGGATGTGGCGACCATCGTCGGCTGCTTCGTGTTCCTCGCCGTGGTTTCGGGACCGATTTTCGCGGTCACGGTCGGCGGCACATTGGTCGGCATCGCGTGTGTCGAACTGGTTCTCAAGCGCGTCCGCGGTATCTACCGGGAAGCTCGGGAGAACGAGGACGCGTTGCTGCGATCGTTCCAGGCCGTCACCCTCGGCATCAAGGAACTGAAGCTGCACCGTGGTCGTCGCCGTGACTTCATGGACCGGCACCTGCTCGGTTCGGCGGGCACGCTGCGCGATCAGAACACCGACGCGGGCTCGAAGTTCTCCTACGCCCAAGGCTTCGGCCAGGCGTTGCAGCTGGGCACGATGGCGCTGATCCTGTTCGTCATCGCGGCCGCACTGGATCTGCCGCGCGAGACGATGGTCGGCTACGTGCTGGTCACCACGTTCCTGGCGATGCCGATGCAGAACTTCATGCACCGCATCCCCGATCTGCTGCGTGGTGATGTGGCGCTGGCCAAGATCCGGGCGATGAACCTGTCGATGACCACGCTGCACGACGAGGAGTCGCTGCCGTATTCGGAGCGTCCAGCGGCAGGGGAGGCCAAGCTGGAACTGACCAACGTCAGCTACATCTATCGTTCGGAGGCGCCCTCGCAGGTGCCACCGCCGCCGGGATCGCACGGGCCGGGTGGGCATCCACCGCGTCCGGGGATGCCGCCGCGCGAGGGCGACGGCAGGCCGCCGCATCCGCATCCCGCTCACCCCGGCGCGCATCCGGGTGGCGGTCAGGTGGATGTCAACGGCAAGAACTGGGTCGACCACGGTGGCGTGGATGTGCGCCCGCTGGCTCCGCCGCCCGGGCGCGACGAGTCCGAGGACGCCGGTTTCCGTCTCGGCCCGATCGACCTGGTTTTCGAACCTGGCCAGATCACGTTCATCGTCGGTGGCAACGGCAGCGGGAAGTCGACGCTGGCCAAGCTCATCACCGGTCTGTATGTGCCACGCTCGGGGTCGTTGTCGCTCAACGGGGAGAGGATCGACCACGACAACATCGAGTGGTACCGGCAGAATTCGTCGGCGGTGTTCACCGATTTCCATCTGTTCGAGGATTACCTGGGTTTCGATCGCCCCGGTATCGACGCCGAAGTCCAGCGTTATCTCGACGAGTTGCAGATCGCGCACAAGGTGACGGTGCAGGACGGGCGGTTGTCGACCGTCGACCTGTCGCAGGGGCAGCGCAAGCGGTTGGCCCTGCTCACCGCCCTGCTCGAAGACCGCCAGATCTATGTCTTCGACGAATGGGCCGCCGATCAGGAGCCGCGGTTCCGCGACGTGTTCTACCACGAGATCCTCACCGATCTGAAGCGCCGCGGTAAGACGGTCATCGTGATCACCCATGACGACCGGTACTTCGATTGCGCCGACCAATTGGTGAAGCTCGACTTCGGTCTCGTCGCTGTGTGAGGCGTGAACGCCGGTCCCTCGCGGGGCCGGCGTTCTCGTGTGTCAGGCGATGTCGCGGCACTCGGCGATGCGGCGCGACATCGGTGGCCGGTCGGCCAGGCTGACCTCGGAAGGTGTTCGCCGCCACCCGGTTTCCCCGGGCAGGAACTGCACCAGGCCGATCCCGGAATCCCGGATGCCGAGTCGGTCGAGCAGAGTCGCCACGACCTGGCGGCTCATCACCGCCAGTTCGTGCGTCGGCCGATGACGATGCACGCGGATCCCGAGGTCGACCTGGGCGATGGCAGACACACCGCGCCGCTGCCAGCAATCGAGCAGGATCCCGATCTCCGCGCCGTACCCGCCGGCGATGGAGATCTGCCCCAGAAACGCACGCGTGGCGCCACATTCGCCGCCGAGTGGCTGGATGATCTCGGCCAGCGCGGGTGCGAGCGCGGTGAGCAGCGGACGCGCCACGAGCTGTGTGACCCGGCCACCGCCGTCGGCGTCATCGGTCGTCGGCCTGCGATAGAAGCCCTTCACCAGCGCGATGTGGGGGTCGGCGAGCAACGGTGCGAGCAAGGTGGGCGCGAACATCGGATCGGGGTCGACGAGATCCGCGTCCAGGAAAACAATCAGGTCACCGGTACACACCGCCATCGACCGCCACAGCACCTCGCCCTTGCCCGGCCGCACCGCCACCCCCGGCAACGCCTCCTCCCGCGTGAAGACCTCGGCCCCGGCCGCGCGCGCCCGCGCGACGGTCCGATCAGCGGACCCCGCATCGAGCACGATCAACTCGTCGACCAGCCCACCGAGCAGCGGCGTCACCGAAGCGACCACCCCGGCGACGGTGTCCTCGTCATCCAGCGCGGGCACCACCACCGAGACCCGACGACCCGCCTTGCGGTCGATCAGTTCACGGACATCCATCCAGCCAGTCAACGACACACTCGCCACTCCCGCTACCGCTGCCGGTCGATCCTGTGAACAACTCCAACGGTATTTCCGGTTACTTCGTGAGAACGGTGTCCTGTGTAGTGAACAGCGGTGCCTTGACGACGAAAAGTATCGCGAGGAGTCCGATGGCCGCCATCGCGACAGCGAGGCCGACGACGGCCGCCAAGGCGCCGATCAGCATACCTTCGAGCGCGATCCCGATGTAGGCGACTCGGTTCAGTTTGCCGAGCGCGTGTTCTTCGTCGCCGGGAGCGACGCCGTGGCCCACCGAACCGGTGCAGAACGGGTGCAGGTTGGCCAGGCCGAGACCGGCGGCGACCGAAGCCGCTGCCAAAGCTGCGGCTCCGGACTGCGAATGAGTCACGATTCCGGCGACCCCGACGATGACGAGCAGTCCGCTGATGCGGGCCGACCACACCCGATCCAGGTACCGGCTCAGCGGCCCGAACGCCATTCGCCCGACGCAGATCGAGCCGATGAACACCGTCAGAGCGAGAGTGGCCGACGTCAGGGACGCACCCGAATGCACCGCGAGGATGGCCAGCCAATTGGTGAGCATGCCCTCGAGGAGTAGGGCGGAGAAACTCATCGCGGTCAGCCAGCGCAGATCTGACGGATACGCCGCCCGGATTCGCGCGAGCAGGGGTGCCGTTTGCTCTTTTCGCTGTACAGGTTCGTATCGTTGCCCGGTGGACCCCTCGTCCGCCGGCGCTGTGCTCGTCGGGAATCGGCGGAGGATGACGAATACGGTCGCGGCACCGAGGAATCCGACTGCGGCGAGGGTTACGAAGCTTTGCAGCAGCGGGATTCGCCCCGCGGTCACCAAGCCGAAGCCGGCGCCGAGCGTACCGCCGACAGCCTGAAGCCCTTCCATCGGTGAGAGCAGGCTGTTCTCGCGGGTATCCGAGACCGCGGCCATCCGGACCTTCTCCAGTCGCACCGCGAGGACATTCTGCCCGATATCCAGCAGGGCATTGAACGTTCCAGCGACGAGCAGCCAACCGATCGTCGCCCACAACCCGATTCCCGTACCCGCCAGCCCGATTCCGGCCAGATACAGCCCGGCGGCTATCGGCGCGACGCGGGCCGCGCCGATGCGACGCACTACTTGCGGGGCCACGAACATCGTCGCGGTGAGTCCGACGACGAATCCGACACGAGCAAAGCCCATCTGCGAGTCCGACAGACCGTATCGCTCTTGGAGCTCTGGCAGCCGTGAAGCCAAGGCGGCGTACCCGAGACCGTTGAGCAGGAACAGTCCCGACGCCGCCAACACCACAGGTTCGCGCCACACCGCGCGGTTCATCGGCTGGGCCGTCATGATACGTAGCGACGCGCCTCAGCCGCGGTCTCGAAGCTCTCGACGGGTATAGCGACTCCATGCCACGTGGCCGAAGCTTGTGCCGCAGCCACAGTTCTGATCAGTGCCATCTCCGCGGACCGCTGTGCGGCCGGGGTCGGCGCGGCTTCGATCGTGTCCATCACGCTCTCGGCCTGCAGTAAGTGGCATCGCTGTGTGGAGGGCAACGGCTCGAGTTTGCGTACGGATGACCCGTCGCGCGGATAGAGCGTCGGTGGATGACGATGTGCCCATAGCTCATCTTGGCTGGTCGGCAGTTGGACATGGACGGAACCGAGGGTGCCGTATACAGCAATCCCGCAATCATCGACTTCGGCGAGGTGCGGTTTGTCGTAGGCGGCATTCAGTTGCAGTTCGACGCCCTTGCCGTCGCGTATGGTGAGGCGCGCTACGTCCTCACTGCTCCAGCCAGGGCTGATGTGCCAATCGCGGGCCTGCACCACAAGCTGGCCGGCATCGAGGAATTGCAGTGTCTGCGACAGCAGATGGGGGACGAGATCCCCGCGGACACCGGAGCCCGAGCGCGTGAATTCCCGTCGTGAGTCAGGATGCCCCTCGCGCCGCAACCACCAGGCGTCCACCCAGTACAACTCTCCGATCAATCCATCGATAATCTGCGCGCCCAGGCTCGAGAGCATGTGTCGGCGCTGGTAGCCGACGGACAACACCAGCCCGGCTCTTTCCGCATGTGCGAACAATTGTTCGGCAAGCGACACATCATCGGTAAGTGGCTTCTCGCACAACACATTCCATCCACGATCGAGGCATTCGAGCACGACCGGACCGTGTGCGAAGTCCGGAACGCAGACCACCGCCAAATCGATCCCGTCCTGGTCGATGTCCGCGACTCGCGAATATACGGCAATCGCTGGATATGCACTCCGGAGTTGTTCCGCCTTGTTCGGATCCACCTCGACCAAGGCGACAACCTGTGTCGATGGCAGTGTATGAAAGGCTTCGATGTGGCGGGGAGCGACAGCCGAGGACGCCCCCACGATGACGACCTGTCTGTTTGTGCTGATCACAGATTCTCCTCGATGGCCGCATCGACCGCGCGGCCTTTGTAGAATTTGGGGTCGTTCGGCCCGTCGGCCGAAAGGGTCGCAGGCCAGAAAATCAACGCATTGCGGCAAGCTGCGAGGCTCGCGTGCGTAGCACGTCGGTGGCGCGACCGAAATGATCTGGGAAGTCCGGATCGAGCAGCACCGCGTGCTCGAATGCAATCGTGCTGTTGTACAGCGTGTGTGCGTTGGCGAGATCGGAATGCTCAGGATCCAGCGCCTCGTAGTACGTTTCCGACCATCGGTTGGCCGGGTCGGATCGGGGCTGATAGACGTCGGTCCGGTCGAGAGGTTCGTACAGCCTGGTCACTTCGCAGTCCAGCAGGTGTCGATAGCCGTCGATGATTTGCGTCAACGTCAAACCATCGAACCCAGCGAGCGCAACGCGGCCCAGCACCTTATAGGTAACCTGGTGATCCACAAATGGCTGAAGCTGCATCGGCATCATGCCGTCCACAGCGGCCATTGTGGCTTCCAATTCGACCAGTGTGTCCTGCTTGACGGGAAACTGTTCGTCAAAGAATCGACGCAACTGCGCACGTAGCAGGGCTGCCTGTACTGCGCTCAGACGATCATTGCCTGCTTGGAATGGGACTGAATCACCAATTTTGCGGCCGCAGCTTGTGATTGAAACCAGCTGGTCGACGAGCCAGGCGTGGCGGGTCGTCACCATCCCGCCTTCGCCGGAGCTGATCGACTTGGACGACTGGAACGACCAGGTCCCGAAGTCGGCGATCGACCCCGCCGCGAACCCGCGAATCACTCCGCCGTGGGCGTGCGCACAGTCCTCGATCGATGTCACTCCGTAGAGATCACATAACGACGCGATCGCTGGCATATCGACCATCCGGCAGTAGAGATGCGGAAGCACCACCGCAACGATCTCCCGATCCACATCCGCAACCAATGCGTGCTCTATTGCCGATGGGTCGACCACTCCGGTCATAGGGTCGACATCAATCATCACCGGCGCCAGTCTGCGTTCGATCGGTGCTGCCAGCGTTGCCTGCCATGTCATGCTGGGCACCAACACTTTTCCGCCCGGCTGAAATGAACGCTTGCCGAGCGGATCTGCCGCGACGGCCGCGGCCATCAAGGCGATGACAATCGCGCGGGTGCCATTGCTGACCGGCACGGCGTAGGGCGCACCCTGCAAATGTTCGAACTCCGCAGCTAAACGCGCCTGCTCCACCCCTAGGCCATCGCAGACGACCTCCCTTGTCTCGACTCCTGGCAGGACCGGTTGCCCACCCGTGCTATCGAGTCCCCACCGCCCCGAACGCAGGACCGGGAGAACGAATTCTTCCTCGAGATCGCCAACCGTCGGTGTGCCCTGGAATGCTCCTTGTGCACGCACTGGTGGTCCTAGAACGGACGGCCAAAAATCCAGTGATTCAGCCATGATCATCCCCCTGACGCGATGGCCGATCGACTACCAGACCTGCAGCTGAGCTTCGGAATATGGCCGATCAACCACGAAAAACGTTGAGTAGCAGTATCTTTGATGCGCTCTTGGGCAAGCGTCTCACAAGCGCGCGGTAGGTACACCGAAACAACGGGTTAACAATGTGCGTACGATCTCGATACCCGCGCGAACTATTTCTCTTACCGAGGCGGTGAAACGACGACGGCAGTGGTCGTACTCCACGTCTGCGACTGAGTGATGGTCGGTAGGCGAAGGGTGGGGGTAGCGTCGGTACTCAGTCGACCGGTAGAGGGGCAGGAACATGAGTGGGAGTGCGGAGACGATGGTCGAGGTGTCCAAAGGGTCCAAGACCGATCTCGTCGACGGGCGGTACACGGTGCGCCTGGATCTCGACAGCCCGGCCGGGGCGGTGGACATCGCGGCGGTGCTGTTGACCGCCGACGGCAAGGTGCGTTCCGATGCCGACTTCGTGTTCTTCAATAATCCGGCGGCGTCGGGCGTTCGGCTGGAATCCGATGCTGTTGTCGCGGTCGATCTCTCGGCAGTGCCCGCCGAGATCCATCGGGTGGTGATCACCGGCAGCACCGAGGCGCAGGGGATTCGGTTCGGCGCGGTCGCCGGGCTACGGGTCTGCGCCGTCGGTTCCAGTCAATCGGTGAGTTTCGTGCCGCCGGGGCTGGATTCGGAGACGGTGTTGCAAGCCGTCGCGCTGTATCGGCGGGGGAGTGGGTGGCGTCTCGACGCGATCGGTCAGGGATACAGCGCGGGGCTGGCGGCGTTCGCGACCGATCACGGCATCGTCGTCGACGAAGAACCGGCCGACGTCTCCTCGCAGGTGGCCGAAGCGCCTGCACCCCAGAGTGTTGCACCCCCGGCGCCCTCGGTCGATCTGCGCAAAGTCGATGTCGTGCTGACCAAGGAGTCGCCGGATCGCCGCGCCACGATCGACCTGCGCAAGGGTGATCCGGGCTACGTCCTGACCGTCGGTCTCGAGTGGGACGGCCGTGGTGCGAAATACGACGCGAACGGTCGTGTTACCGAGTTCGGCACGGGCGACCTGGACGTGTACTTCTTCTGCCGCAACGAGATCACCGGCGACTACGTGGTCCTCAGCGGGGAGAAGGGCCACCAGGGCGACATCACGCAGTGGCCGTTCATCCATCACCAGGGCGACACCCGCGGCCCCGGGGCCGACAACCTCCCCGCCACCGAACAGGTCACCGTCCGCCCCACCGAGAACGGTGATCTGCTGCTCAACGTCTACCAATCCGTGGACAACGGTGCGGGCGCCATCGACAAATTCGGCAACCCGCGCGTGCGCGTCCGCTACGGCCGTCCCGGCCCCGATGGCCTCCCCGACAAGGATGCCGACCAGATCACCGTCATCATCGGCAACGGCAAGAGCTCCTTCTGGGCCACCGTCGCCCATATCGACGTGCGTGACGGCATCCTCACCGTCGACGGCACCATCCACTACAGCCGAGCCTTCAGCGAACGCATGCCCGTCCTCGACACCGACGGCACCTGGGTCCGCTCCGCCAAGAACGGTCCCGTGGGACGCAGCAAGAAGGCCAACGGTCTCGGCTTGAGCCGCTACGAAGGCCAATGCCCCACCCCTCGCTGAGTCGAGAACCACCGGAGAGGCAGCGCTGTGCCGGGTTACGCTCGCCGTGACGTTTCGAACGACGAGGGGCACGAAACACGATGAGCGGCACAGTGATCGCGGTGAACAGCAACGGTGAGTACTCGTTCAGCAAGCCGACCAGACCGAGCATTCGGCTCCTGACAGGACTCGGTGTGGAGGGCGATGTCCACGCCGGAACAACGGTCAAACACCGCTCTCGGGTCGCGCAGGACCCGACCCAGCCGAACCTGCGGCAGGTTCACCTCATGCACGAGGAGCTGTTCACCGAGGTCGCCGAACACGGATTCGCTGTATTCCCCGGCGATCTCGGCGAGAACATCACCACCAGCGGCCTGGATCTACTCGCACTTCCGGTGGGGGCGCTGCTGCGGATCGGTTCCGCCGCGGTCGTGGAAATTACCGGCCTACGCAACCCGTGCGTCCAGATCGACAGGTTCCAAGACGGGCTGTTGAAGCAGCTAGTCCACCACGACGCGGCAGGCACCCTTGTGCGCAAGGCCGGAATCATGGGCGTGGTCGTCACCGGTGGCGAGGTCCGCCCCGGCGACAACATCGTTGCCGAACTTCCGCCGCAGCCGTGGAAGCCACTGGATCGGGTCTAGCGACGTGCTGAACTCTGGATTCGGCGGGCGTATTCGGGCTTGCACCTGACGTAAGGTCAGGTTCTACCGTCGACGACACCGGCGCACAGGGCGCCGGTGGAAGTGGGATGAAGCGGATGGACCAGCGCGGAACCGAGCGTGTGTGGAAAGTCGGTGAGCTCGCGGCCGAGGCCGGACTGACGGTGCGGACGTTGCATCATTACGACCGGATCGGGTTGGTACACCCGGCGCAACGGTCCGGCACCGGTCACCGGCTCTACACCGCGAGCGATGTCGAGCGGCTGTATCAAGTGCTGGCCCTGCGGCAACTGGGCCTGGGGCTCGACCAGATCGCGGATCTGCTCGAGGGCTCCGTGGCGATGACGCAGGTACTGGCCGCTCACCGCGACTATCTGGCCGCGCAACTGGCCGCGACCCGGGATCTGCATGCCTTGGTCGCGGCACTGACCGCCACGGTGCAAAGCCGGTCGGACGCATCCACGGATCACTTCCTGGAATTGATCAGGAGGACCGTCATGGTCGACGACACCATCAAGCAATACTTCACCGAAGAGCAGTTGACCCAGCTCGCGCTGCGCCGGGAGGAACTCGGTGAACAGCGCATTCAGCAAGCCGAAGCGGACTGGGCCGTGCTGATCCCCCAGGTCGACGCGGCGATCGCGGCGGGCACGGACCCGACCTCACCCGAGGCGCAGGAAATGGCGGCTCGGTGGATGAGGCTCTTGGAGGGCTTCCACGGCGGCGACGAAGGCCTGCGCGAGAGCATGTACCGGATGCAGGCCGAGGAGTCCGACCGGATCGAGAGCGAGTTCTGTGGACCCTCACCCGCGCAGATCGAGTTCATCACGACCGCGAACGCCGCACGCGGGTAGCAGATTCGGCAAAGGCCACTGATTCGAGGGCGCTCGAGCAACGGCGACCAGTGGGGGGCGGGGAAGAATTCCGCCCCCCCCCCCCAAAAAAGTAGCCCAGGTGAGGGGAATGCCCCGCCCGAGGTCGGTGGCCCGGTGGCCGCGGAACCCACGGGTAACCAAACAATGGGC
>NZ_JBHTUD010000026.1:0-68732 GCF_042794235.1 Nocardia sp. NPDC056541 | reverse complement strand
GTCCCGCGTTCCTGGCCCCTCGATGCCGAGAAGGTCGCGGTCCTCGGTGTCGGCAACGTCGCCCTCGACGTCGCGCGCGTGCTCGCCAAGACCGGCGACGAACTGCTGCCGACCGAGATCCCGCCGAATGTCTACGAAGGTCTCAAGGGCAACAAGGCCCTCGAGGTCCACGTGTTCGGTCGTCGTGGTCCCGCGCAGGCCAAGTTCACGCCCCTCGAGCTGCGCGAACTGGATCACTCGCCGACGATCGAGGTCATCGTCAACCCCGAGGACATCGACTACGACGAGGGCTCCGAAGCCGCGCGCCGTAACTCCAAGCAGGTCGACATGGTCGCCAACACCTTGGAGCAGTGGGCCATCCGCGACCACGGCGACCGCCCGCACAAGCTGTTCCTGCACTTCTTCGAATCGCCCGCCGAGGTCCTCGGCGCCGACGGCAAGGTCGTCGGCCTGAAGACCGAACGCACCCAGCTCGACGGCACCGGCAACGTCAAGGGCACCGGCAACTTCACCGACTGGGACATCCAGGCCGTGTACCGCGCCGTGGGCTACCTCTCGCAGAACGTCACCCAGCTGCCGTTCGACGATCAGGCGGGCACGGTGCCCAACGAGGCCGGCCGCGTGATCGCCGACGACACCGCCGAAGGTGACGCCCGATTCATGCCCGCCACCTACGTGACCGGCTGGATCAAGCGCGGCCCGGTCGGCCTCATCGGCCACACCAAGGGCGACGCCAACGAGACCATCGCCTGCCTGCTCGACGACGCCAAGGCCTTCGCCCCCGCGCCGAAGCCCGAGCTCGACGCCGTCACCGAGTTCCTCGAGGGCAAGGGCATCCCGTTCACCACCTGGGCGGGCTGGTACCGCCTCGACGCCCACGAGCGCGCCCTCGGCGAGCCCGAAGGCCGTGAGCGCGTGAAGGTCGTGGAGCGCGAGGACATGCTGCGCGCCTCCGAGCCGAACAAGGCCTGAGTTTTCGGCGCGCTGGCGCGCGCGTGTTCGCGGCCCTGAATGGCCCGCCGATCCCTCCTCGGGGTCGGGATGTGCGGGAGTTGGGTGTGCTGTCATGGCAGAACTCGGGGTTTCAGTGGTCCCGTCCTAGTGGGGGCGCGACGTTGAGCGCGCTCGCGCCGCAGAGATAAGGCATTCTGTACTGGTGTTCGATGCCCACGTCCACATCATCGATCCGCGGTTTCCGCTGATCGAGAACGAAGGCTATCTCCCCGAGCCCTACGTGATCGATGACTATCGAAAGCGTATGGCGCACTTCGATGTTCGCGGCGGTGCTGTTGTCAGCGCGTCTTTCCAAGGCGCTGATCAGACGTACCTGAAGGCAGCGCTGGCCGCGCTCGGTCCCGACTGGGTCGGCGTGACCCGGCTCGATCTCGACGCCACCGACGACGAGATCCTCGCGCTGAACCGGGCAGGCGTACGCGCCCTGCGGTTCAACCTCAAGCGCGCCGCCGCCGACATCACCGAGATGACATTGCAGGCGTTGCGCGCCCACGAACTGGCGGGCTGGCACGTGGAGCTCTACATCGACGGTCAGATGCTGGCCTCGCTGCAACCGGTGATCTCGAAGCTGCCCGCGCTCTCGATCGACCATCTCGGCATGTCCGACGAGGGTCTGCCGTACCTGCTCGACCTGGTGGACCGCGGCGCCAGGGTGAAGGCGACCGGGTTCGGCCGGGTCGAGATGGATGTGGCCGAGACGCTGCGACGCATCCACACCGTCAACCCGGGTGCGCTGATGTTCGGCAGCGATCTGCCCGGTACGCGCGCAGGCAGGCCGTTCGAGGAGCGCGATGTGGACCTGATCTCGCAGGTGGTCGGCTCCGATATCCACGCGGTGCTCGAGGACAATGCCCGCGAGTTCTACCGGCTGCCCGCGGTGCGTCGCCCGAAATCCGAGCCGCTACCCCGCACCGAGAATCCGACTATCCCGATCCCGCGCAATCAGCTCCCCGGCGCGGACGACCACACCCGTCCGCTGCCGATCATCGAGTAGTCAGCTGATGATCGCGCCGGTGAGCCACACACCGGACGCGATCAGCGCGCCGAGCAACTCGACCAGCATCGACAAGCCGACGCCCTTCAGCGCGTGCACGGTCGCGGGCCAGGCCAGGTCGTTGGTCTTCAAGCGGTACAGCTCGGCCAGGTACACACCGAGCACGAAGCCGATGAACAGGCCGACGATCGGGATCACGAAGAAGCCGGCGATGCCGAGCACCGCACCGGCCAGCAGCGCACGGTTCGACACCCCGGCTTCGCGCATCCGCTTGCCCGGCCAGGTGTACTTCACGATGCCGGAGAGCGCCAGCGCGACGGTGGCGATCGCCAGCACCGTCCAGGCCGTCGTACCGCCGGTCATGAACGCCCACACCGCGATTGCCGCGAAGATGAGGATCACGCCCGGCAGAATCGGTACGATCACGCCGACGATGCCGACCAGAATGACAAGGCCGACAACGACCTCACCCCACACGCCCACTACCGGGTCCTCCCGTTGCCACGCCGAGTCGCGCTCGTGCGAATTCTCGCCCATGCTCTACCCGAGCCGCCACCCCAGCGCTATTGTCGGAGTGTCAATACCGTTCGACGACGAACTGAGGTCACCGCGTGAGCACGGAGTCCACCGCCAAGCAGGGGCCCCTTGCGGGCATCAAGGTCATCGAGTTGGCAGGCATCGGGCCAGGTCCGCACGCCGCGCTGCTGCTGGCCGACCTCGGCGCCGACGTGGTGCGCGTGCAGCGCCCGAACCAGCTGCCCGGCTTCATGGAACGCCCCCAGTGGCGCGGGCGAACGATCGTCGAGGCGAATCTGAAGGACCCCGCCGACGTCGCCAAGATCCTCGACCTGGTCGAGAAGGCCGACGTGCTGCTCGAGGGCTTCCGCCCCGGCGTCACCGAGCGCATGGGCCTCGGACCCGACGAGGCGCTGGCCCGCAACCCGCGCCTGGTGTACGGCCGGATGACAGGCTGGGGCCAGCACGGCCCGCTCGCCGATCGCGCGGGACACGACATCAACTACATCTCGCTCACCGGTGTGCTCAATGCCATCGGACGCAAGGGCGAGCGGCCGGTGCCGCCGCTGAACATGGTCGGCGACTTCGGTGGCGGCTCGATGTTCCTGGTGTTCGGCGTGCTCGCCGCGCTGGTGGAGCGGCAGAATTCCGGCAAGGGCCAGGTGATCGACGCCGCGATGATCGATGGCGCGCTTGCCCTTTCGCACATGATCTGGGGCATGCGCGGGGTCGGCCTGTGGTCCGACGAGCGCGGCACCAACCTGCTCGATACCGGCATGGCCTTCTACGACACCTATGAGACCTCCGACGGCAAGTACATGGCCGTCGGCGCGATCGAGCCGCAGTTCTACGCCGAACTGCTGGCCGGGCTGGAGATCGACCCGGAAGGTCTGCCGATGCAGATCGACCCGAACGGTCAGGAACAGCTGCGCAAGCTGTTCACCGACAAGTTCCTGACGAAGACCCGCGACGAGTGGGCCGCGATCTTCGACGGCACCGATGCCTGCACCACACCGGTGCTGACCTTCACCGAAGCCACCGAGAACCCGCACATCGTGGCCCGTACCGGCCTGATCGACATCGACGGTGTGGTCCAGCACGCGCCCGCGCCGCGCTTCTCGCGCACACCGGGCGGCACACCCACTCCCCCGCCGAACGTCGCGACACCGATCGAAACGGTCTGGGCTGACTGATTTGGCGGCCTGTCGTCGGTAAAGTTTTCCACTATCGACGACAGGCCGAGGTTCCGAACCGTCAGAACCCCACCGAAGGTGCTCGCCGCCCTCATCGCGGTCACCACCTTCGGCGCGGCAGTGCTGTGCTTCATCCTGGCCGAGGGATTGTTCGACACCCGTACCGCACAGATCGCCGAAAACCATTGCCACAGTGCGGCACCGGTGCCGGTGATGGTGAGCGTGCTGAACGGGCTGGCGACCGGGATGCTGCTGGCCGCCGCCGTTTCGCTGCTGTGTCTGCTGGTGCTGCTGTTCCGCTATCCGTCCGAACGCGGCGCCGTCGCGGTGCCGCTGACCGCGGTGGGGTTGGTGGCCTCGGTGCTGTTCATGTTCGGGGCGGGGTACGAAACCGTACGCCCCGAACCGGCTTCCACCGGGCACAACCCGTGCGCGTTCAGTAGCAGGTGAGTGGCTGGAGCGGATCGGCGGCGCGGGGCGTGAGGGCGTCGTAGGCCGCGGCGATGGATTTGACGGCGATGCGTAGCTCGGCTTCGGGGTGGGTGTACGGCAGCCGGACGAAACGCTCGAACGCGCCCTGGACGCCGAAACGTGGTCCGGCGGCCAGCAATACGCCGTGATTGGGCGCGGTGGCGGCGAGCGCGGTGGAGACCGGGCTCGGCAGCTGGGCCCACACCGACATACCGCCCGCGCCGACCGTGATGTGCCAGCCGGGGAGGTCTTCGGCGACGGCGTCGAGCAGGGCGGTGCGCTGGGCGCGCAGCTGTTCGCGACGACGCTCGAGAATGGGTTCGGCGTTCTCGAGCAGGTGGACGGTGGCCAGCTGATCCATCACCGGGGTGCCGAGGTCGACCGTGGAGCGGATGCCGAGCAGTTTGGTGATCAGCGGCTGACTGGTACGGATCCAGCCGACCCGCAGGCCACCCCAGAACGACTTCGACGCCGAACCGATGGTGACGATCTCCGAGCCCTTCGCGAACGCGGCCACCGGCGGGGGCATGGTCCCGTCCGACAGGTTCAGCTCGCCCATCGACTCGTCGACGACGACGGTCATCCTGGTGTCGCGGGCGATGGCGGCCAGTTCGGCGCGGCCCTCGGCGCCGAGCAGCAGTCCGGTGGGGTTGTTGAAGTCGGGAACCAGGTAGGCCAGGGTGGCCGCGGTCTGCCGCGCCGTACTGCGCAGACCTTCGAGATCCCAACCGGCATCAGGGAATTCGGGCCGTAGCGGAATCGGAATGGGGCGGGCGCCGACGTCGCGGATGGCTTCGATGGCGTTCGGGTAGGACGGGTGCTCGATCAGGACCCGGGCGCCGGGCGAGGCGAGCACGTTGAGGAGCAGCCGAAGTCCGTGCTGCGCACCGAGGGTCACCAGGATCTGGTCCGGTTCCGTCGGCAGACCGCGCGCGGTGTAGCGGCGGGCCAGTGCTTCGCGCAGCGCGAGGATGCCGACCGGGTCCATCCCGTGGGTGCCGAGGTAGGACGGGATTCCTTGCAGCGCTGTCGAATACGCGTCGTGGAGTTCGGGGGACGCGGGCATCGCGGCATAGGTCATGTCGATGGTCGGCAGTTCCGGCTGCGCCATCAGGGCCATGATGCCGCGGCTGGGCTTGGCGCCGTCGTGCTGGATCGCGGGCGGCAGCGCGACAGTGCTGCGAGAACCCTGGCGGCTGATCAGGTAGCCGTGTTCGCGCAGCAGCGAATAGGTGGAGGTGATGGTGGTGCGGCTGACGCCGAGAGTCCCCGCCAGATCGCGCTCGCTGGGCAGGGCCACGCCGAGTGGGGCGCGGCCGTCGTGGATCAGCAGGCGGATGGCTTCGGCCAGGGCCAGGTAGGCGGGCCGGTGCGGGCGGCGTTCGGCCTCGCCGCCGGTTTCGGGATCACGCCACCGGCCGAGGTCGCGAGCCAAGCCTGCCGCACCGATCACTCTTGTCGCCATAAAGTCCAGTATTCCCTAAGTGGATATTTCTTAGCAAGGCCAGTGGGTGGATTCTTACTGGCATGACCACTTTCCTAGCCCTCACCGTTGCCGTTGCCTTCGGGTTGGCGGTCTACCACTTTTCGCCCAAGAAGGGCGAACTACCCTTCTGGCCCTTCCAATATCTGCCCCATGACCGGGCATTCGGCACCTACGACGAGCAACGCCTCTACCGGGATCTCGATGCGATGCGTTCCTACGAGGTGGGCGACGATGCAGTCCAGTCGCCCGAAACTGGCCTTGAAGCCCAGTCGACAGACACGCAGCGAGGGTCGCTCGCCGCGTGAGTGTGTCTTTGTCGGTGGGTCGGCGCACACTGTGATCATGAGTGACTCGACGCAGACCGAGACGGTGGTCTCGGCACTGTTCGACACCGCTATCGGGCTGTGCGCGATCGCCTGGCACGGTGACGCCGTTGTCCGGTTCCAGCTACCCGAGGCCAGCGAGGAGGAAACCCTCGCCCGGATCACCCGGCCGTTCGCCGGGTCACCGGTGCCGGAGAGCGCGCCGGGGCCCGTGATCGTCGAGGCGATCGCGGGAATTCGCGCCCACCTCGATGGAGCGGTCGACGCACTGCGCTGGATCGAGGTGGACCTGCGGGGTGCACCGGAATTCCATCGCGCGGTATACGCGGTGACGCGCGAGATCGACCCGGGTCACACGCTCAGCTACGGCGATATCGCCGGCCGGATCGGGGCTCCCGGCTCCGCGCAGGCCGTCGGACAAGCGTTGGGGCGCAACCCGGTGCCGCTCATCATTCCCTGCCATCGGGTGCTCGCGGCCGATCACGCGCTGCACGGATTCTCGGCGCCGGGCGGGATCGGCACCAAGGCGCGGCTGCTGGAGATCGAACGGACGCCGGGCTTCGGTGAACCGATGCTGTTCTGATCGGCAACCCGTTCAGCAGCGCACCGATGAATTCTCGCGACGCGTCCCGTCTCAACGAACAAGATCGGACTCGCCCGGCTCGTACCAGCTGCCGGGTCCGCGAAACCCACGCGGACCTGCGGTCGAGGTGATCGCGTACCGTCGAGCGCGGCGGCCCGTTATCGAGAGGAATTCCCCCATGCAGACTGTGACGTCGGCCGACGGCACCACGATCGCCTACGACCGGATCGGTGAGGGGACCGCCGGGACCGTCATCCTGATCGGTGGCGCCTTCAGCTACCGCGCGTTCCCCACGATGGTCGAACTCGCGCAGGCGCTGGCCGACGACTACGGGCTCACGGTGCTCAACTACGACCGGCGCGGGCGCGGTGACAGCACCGACTCCCCCGGCGTGTACGACGCGGCCAACGAGATCGCCGATATCGCGGCGCTGGTCGAGGCGGCAGGCGGGAAAGCGGCGCTGTTCGGCTGGTCCTCCGGCGCCGCGCTGGCGCTGCTGGCAGCGCGGTCCGTGCCCGGCGTCACCGAGGTGGTGGCGTTCGAGCCACCGTTCGTGGTCGACGCGAAAGGCCATGTGCCACCGAAGGATCTGGCAGCCAAGCTGCACCCGATGATCGCGGCGGGCGATCGCGGGAAGACCGTGCGGTACTACATGACCAAGGCGATGGGGATGCCGTTGCTCATGGTGGCGGCGATGCGGGTGACACCCTTCTGGAAGACGCTGACGGCAACGTCGAACTCGACCGCGCACGACTGGGCCGTGATGAAGCCGTACATGCAGGGCAAGAAGCTGGACCCCGCCGACTGGCGAGGAGTCGAGGTGCCGGTGCTCGTACTGGCGGGCGACCGCACCGCACCACTGCTCATCAAGGGCTCGAAGGCCGCCGCCCAGGTGCTCCCGAACGCGCGATTCGCCGAACTCCCCGGTGTGAGCCACAACCCCAAGATCTCGATCCTCGCCCCCGCCGTCGGCGAATTCCTCACCCGCACACAGTAATCAGGGCGGTGGTGGGTGATCGCGGAAGAACTGGCACGGCTCACCGGTGAGGTAGCCGTCCAGACACGCGAAATAGACCTGGACGCAGCTGTTACTCGTGCAACCGACGGTATAGAGCATCCCGCGAATGCGTTCGTTGCGTTGCTGCGAGGGGGCGAGAGTCTGCGCGGGCGGCGGCGCCGAGCTCACCGGGGAGACGCTGGGCGAGGGAGCCGGCGCGTCCGGGGCGGCGCAACCGGGCAGGACCGCCAGCGCGAGCAGAGCCGCCGCGGCTGACCCACGTCGCAGAGCCATCATCCACCTCCGTCCGAAACCCTTCTCGACGCTACCCCGGCGAGTATTCCGACACCGAAGTGGTCGCCGGGGCCGATTCCCACCGGGATCGCAGGACTACGGCCATGCGGTTGGGGACCTATTTCGCCGAGCGCCCGGTCCGGCCGGAGTTCCGGCCGGACCGGGCGATGGGTGAGCCCGGCCGACAACCGATCAGAGAGTCGCGCCGTAACCGCTGCCGAGCACGCCGCCCGCGACGGCACCCGCCGCGGCTGCGGGGACGCCGAGCACTGCGGCGCCGGTAGCCGCACCCGCCGCGGCGCCGATGGCAGCGCCCGCACCGGTGCTGGCGGCTGCGATCGGCCACGCCAGGGCAAAGCCCGCGGGAATCGCCGCCAGGGCGCTCGCGCCCGCGGTCGGGACCGCGGCCGCGGCACCGAGAATCGCGGCCGCACCCGCGGTGCCCGCGGCGCCCACCGCGAAGCCGACCCCGGCACCGATTCCGGCGCCGATGAGGCCGCCGCCGACCGCGCCGACCGCGGCCGCCGGAACACCCGCGATCGCGGCTCCGGCCAGCGCGCCACCGACGGTCGCCGCGGCGATCTTGTCCGAGCGGCTCGGGTTGATGCCGACCGAGCGGCCCTGGGTGGCGATCGCGGCTTCGGCGTCGGCGGCGGTGCCGTTCACACCATCGAGGACGTCGTTCGGAACCTCGTCCGGGACCGGGCTGGTGAAGTCGCCGATGCGCAGTGTCCGCTCGGGCGGGGCGATCGGGGCCACCGGCTCGACCGGCTCCGGAAGGTGGAGTTCCTCGATGACGATCGGCGGGGCCGGGGTGGTGTACTCCGGCACCGGGCGCGACTCCGGACGCTCAGGCGTGAGATGCCCGAGCGAATCCGGACCGTCGAACTTCGCCAGATCCGAGCGACCGCCTTCGTCGGCAGGCGACTCGGTGGTGACACCCGGCTGCACCGGAGCCACATTCACACCCGGCTGCGGCACCGCGATAGCGATACCCGCACAGGCGAGGGCCAATGCCATGGGCACCACCCCGATCACCGGCCGAGCGACCCGCCGCACCGTCGAAGAGTTCACATTCACAGACCGACGGATCACGCCGACACCCGCTAACACTCGAGGAGAACGGCACGTCCCCGCGTGCCGCCCCGCGACGATAGCGTTAGCCAGCTGGATGCCACAAATCGATAGCGAGTCCACATAATTCGCGCACACCGCCCTGACCAGTACCGATATTCGGAACCCCACCCAAAACAAAGGTCCGGTGCCGTAACCGGCACCGGACCTCCGACTGGTTTCCCAGGCTCACATCACCCGAGCACGTCGTGCCGAACGATCGTCTGGTCGCGACCCGGACCCACACCGATGCACGAGATCCGCGCACCCGACAGCTCTTCCAGCCGCAGCACGTAAGCCTGGGCGTTGGCGGGCAGCTCCTCGAAGGTGCGGGCGTGGGAGATGTCCTCCCACCAACCCGGCAGCTCCTCGTAGATCGGCTTGGCGTGGTGGAACTCGGTCTGCGTAGTCGGCATCTGCTCGACCCGCTTGCCGTCGATCTCGTACGCCACGCAGATCGGCACCGTATCCAGCCCGGACAGCACGTCCAGCTTGGTGAGGAAGTAATCGGTGACCCCGTTGACGCGCGTGGCGTACCGGCTGATCACCGCATCGAACCAGCCACAACGCCGCGCACGACCGGTGGTGACACCGACCTCGCCGCCGTTCTTGGCCAGGAACTCACCGAAGTTGTCGAACAGCTCGGTCGGGAACGGGCCGGAGCCGACGCGGGTGGTGTAGCACTTGAGAATGCCGAGCACCGTGTCGATCTTGTTCGGTCCGATACCCGAACCCACCGCCGCGCCACCCGCGGTCGGGTTCGACGAGGTGACGAACGGGTAGGTGCCGTGGTCGACGTCGAGCAGCGTGCCCTGCGAGCCTTCGAGCAGCACGGTGTCGCCGCGCTCGAGCGCCAGGTTCAGCTCGAGCCGGGTGTCGGAGATGCGGTGCTTGAACGATTCGGCCTGCTCGAGCACCTCGTCCACCACCTGCTGCGGGTCGAGCGCGCGGCGGTTGTAGATCTTGACCAGCACCTGGTTCTTGAACTCCAGGGCGGCTTCGACCTTCTGGGTGAGGATCTTCTCGTCGAGCACGTCTGCCACCCGGACGCCGACGCGGGCGACCTTGTCCTGGTAGCAGGGACCGATACCGCGACCGGTGGTGCCGATCTTGCGGTTGCCGAGGAAGCGTTCGGTGACCTTATCGATGGCCACGTGATACGGCATGATCAGGTGCGCGTCAGCGGAGAGCAGCAGGCCGGAGGTGTCGACTCCGCGCTCTTCCAGACCGGCCAGTTCGTCGAGCAGCACGCCCGGGTCGACGACGACACCGTTACCGATGACGTTCTTCACACCGGGGGTGAGGATGCCGGACGGAATCAGGTGCAGCGCGAACTTGTCGCCATTGGGAAGAACCACCGTGTGGCCGGCATTGTTGCCGCCCTGGTATCGGACCACCCACTGCAACCGCTCACCGAGCAGGTCTGTAGCTTTGCCCTTACCCTCGTCGCCCCATTGGGCGCCGATGAGGACGATTGCCGGCATTTCGGAGTCTCCTACAGATCGACGGCAGCACACGCGGCACTGCAGCTACCTGCCGTACTGAGGCGGTGGCCGGAGACACAGTCTAGCCGACGCCTGATCAGGTCCCGTCGACCTGCCCCGCCGGAGCGGTTCGACCCCGCCCTACCGCACCTGCCCTGATCGGTTACGGTTACCAGTCGGCAGTGATTTTGCGTGACCGAGGAGGGTGTACCGCAGTTTGAGTACCCACGTTCTCCGATGCGGTGAAATGCCGGTCCCGATCGCGCTCTCCTCGTTACCCAACACCCAGACCGGGCGTGTCCCCGATGTCGCGGTGATCGACGAGTTGCTTCCGGTGCTGGCCGCCGACAGCCTGCCGCGCCTGATCGTGCTCGGCGCCGATGCCTCGCTCGCGGCCGTGCTCACCCACCTGATGCGCACCGAGCGATTGCACGTCGAAGTCGGTTTCGTCCCGGTCGACACCACCTACGCCTCGCGGGTCTATCAGACCGGAACCGGCAACGGCGCCGCGAAGCGAGCGGTGGAGGGCCGGGCGATCGAGACCCCGCTGATCCGCGACGACACCGGCACCGTGCTGGTCGGCCGCGCGAGCATCACCGGTGTGGACGGCGCGAAGCTCGAGGGCGAAGCCTATGTCGACGACACGCTGCTGTTCACCGGCAAGGTCACCACGATGCTGATCTCGCCCACGATGACCATGCCCGGTGTCCGCGCGCGAGTGCGCAAGGGCCTGCGCAAGCGCACCTGGGTGTCCGGCCGCGCCGCCCAGCTCGGGACGCCGGGGGCGGTCGTCACCCGCGACGGGATCACCGCCGAACGCACCGTCCCCCGCTCGACCTTCTATCGATTCGAACAACCCTGGCTATTGGTGCGATGACCTACTCCTTCCCCTCGGATCGGCGGTCCGGGCACAGCGCGGTCCGGCCGAGCCCGGTTTTCCTGCTGATCGTCCTGATCACCGTGGGCGGCGGTGCGCTCGCCTGGGACGCCGACATCGATTCGGTGCGCGCCAAGGTCGGCGTTTTCGTGCTCGTGGTGTTCGGCTGGATCATCAGCTTGTGCCTGCACGAGTTCTCCCACGCGTATGTGGCGTGGCGGGCAGGCGATCACGAGGTGGAGGTGCGTGGGTATCTCACGCTGAATCCGCTGAAATACAGCCACCCTGTGCTGTCGATCGGTCTGCCGCTGGTGTTCATCGCGCTCGGTGGCATCGGGTTGCCCGGCGGTGCGGTGTATGTGGACACGACACGGTTCAAGACGAGTGTGCAGCGCCTGGTGAGCGCGGTCGGACCCGCGTCGAACGCGCTGTGCGCGGTGGTGCTGCTGATCGTGATCCGGGCTTTCGGCTCGGTCGCCGAACATCCCGCGTTCTGGTGCGGGCTCAGCTTTCTGGCGTTTCTGCAGATCACGGCGTTTCTGCTGAACATTCTGCCGGTGCCGGGGCTGGACGGCTACGGCATCATCGAGCCGTCGCTGAGTTACCAGACCCGGCGCTCGCTCGATCAGTTCAAGCCCTACGGCATGTTGATCCTGTTCGCTGTCATCTTCTTCACCCCGCTGAGTCAGGTGTTTTTCAACGGTGTTTACGCATTGTTCGAACTGTCCGGGGTACCTGAGGTGTGGGCCGCCTATGGTGGCCAATTGACCCGATTCTGGCGTTAGCCTCGGGTCAGCATCGACCCTGGAACGGAAATTGCGTATGAGCTCCACCGGATCGTCCGCTGTCCTGTCCGTCGTCATCCCGGCGCTCGACGAAGCAGCGGGCATCACCGCATGCCTCGAGCGCCTCGTCGACCAGGACACGATCGATGAGATCGTCGTCGTCGACAACGGCAGCACCGACAACACCCGCGAGATCGTCGCCGAACTCGCCACCCGACATCCCAAGATCGAGCTGATCTGTGAGCCGCAGCCCGGCGTCGCGTTCGCTCGCAACACCGGCTTCGACAAGGCTCGCGGGGACTACCTCGGCCGCATCGACGCCGACACCCTCGTCTCCCCCGAGTGGGGCGCCACCGTGCGCGCCCACCTCGACTCCTATTCGGACACCATGGCGGTGACCGGCATCAGCACCTATCACGACTCCCCGATCGGCATCTTCCTCGCGGCCGCGATCGGCGGCCAGGAACGGCTGGGGATGATCAAGACCCAGCCCGTCGGCAATGTGCACGGCGCCAATATGGCGATCCGGCGCTCGGCGTGGGACCAGGTGCGTGCCGCCACCACCACCCGTCGCGACCTGCACGAAGACCTCGACCTGGCGCTGTGCCTGTCGAAGGCGAAGCTGCGCATCGACCAGCTGCCGACGCTGCGGGCCGAGATCTCCGCGCGCCGTCGCAAGACCCCGCCGGACGTGTGGTGGCAGTACCAGTTGCGCGGCCTGCAGACCATCGCCAATCAGGGCTACGCCATCGTGCCGTTCCACCGCGCGGTGATCACCGGCGCCTGGATCATGCACACCTCGCAGTGGCCGATCTACCGGGCGTGGGATTTCGATCGCAAGCGTTTCTCGCTGCGATCGGGGCGCCCTCGCGTTTCCCCCGTCGGCAACTGAAGTCACTCCTCGGGCGTCACATACGGATTGGGCACAGTGGGCGGAAGCAGGGCGATCGCCGAGATGCGCTGCATTCCGCACACCACCATCAGATCCACCACGATCGAGCGCAGCTGCGCGAACACGACATGCGCCGACAATCCCGCCCCGACAACGAGTTCGGGGCGGGCAGCCTTGGCGACGCCGCGCAACGAGGTGAGAGCTTCGGCCTGATCGGGTTGCTCGCCCGGATCGGCCAGCATCATCTTGCGGACCACGTCGGTGGCGTGGCCCAGCTGGTCGACCAGGTCGATCAGGCGCGGATCGAGGACCTCGTCGTCACGGACCAGAGTGAGCGAACGGCGCAGCAGCACGCGGGTATTGCGAACGGCGTTGTCGAGCGGATCGGCCGCGTTGTGGATGCGTTCCAAACGCTTTCGGGAGTTCCAGTACAGCGGTGAGATGCGGCTGATCTCACGGCCGCCCGCGAGCGCGTCGCGCAGGGCGTCGATCTGGGGCTGGGTGTCGCGCACCGCCGACAGCGAGTCGGAGACCTTCGTCGAGTTCTGTTCGAGCAGGCCCTCGGCGCAGGTGATCATCGATTTGCTCATCACCGACAGCACGCCGGCAGCGTGTTCGCGGGCGCGGCGCACCGGGTGCAGGGGGATCAGCGCGACCATCACCACACCGACGAGTCCGCCGATCAAGGCGTCGATCATGCGGTTCGGACCCGCGCCGGGCGCCTGATTCAAGGTCGAGACCAGCACGGCCGAACCCGCCGCCTGCATGGTCATGAGCGCGCCGCTGCCGAGAAAGACCGACACCGACATGGCGCCGCCGACCACCAGGGCCACCTGCCAGACGCCGGTCCCGACCTGCGCGATGAACAGGTCGCCGATGCCGATGCCGACCGCGACACCCACCACCAGTTCCACCGACCGGCGCACTCGCGCACCGAACGAGATACCGATGGAGACCACCGCGGCGGTCGGGGCGAAGAACGGTTCGATGTGGCCGACGAGGTTGTGGGCGATGAACCACGCCAGCCCGGCGCCGAGCGCGCACTGGATGATCGGAATCGCCGAGAGCCGCAGGCGCTCGATCGACGCCCGATACCGGCCGACGGTGCTGACCTTGGCGGCCGCGACAACCGGAGTGGCGACGGCGACGAAAGGCTTGTGTTCGCTCACCTACGACTCGGACCCGGCCACTGGCTCAGTCCAGGCCGAGTTCGTTCGCCGCGCGCGGGTCGCAGTCTTCGAGCAGGTCGAGGCAGCGTGCGTACTCCTCGGTCTCGCCGATCGTCTTCGCGGCGCTCGCCAGCGCGCCGACGCTGCGCAGGAAGCCCTGGTTGGGTTCGTGACTCCACGGGACGGGGCCGAAACCCTTCCAGCCGTTGCGCCGCAGCAGGTCGAGGCCGCGGTGGTAGCCGGTGCGGGCGAAGGCGTATGCCGCGACGGTGTCGTGGTTCACCTCGCCGCCGGCGCGCTGCAGAGCGGCTTCCGCCAGCTGAGCCCACGCGATCGACGCGGCCGGGAACTGCGCGGCGACATCGACCGGGTCGGTGCCCGCGGCAATGGCGTCCTCGGCGTCGATCAGTTCGGGAAGGAGGACCGGCTGCGGTCCGAGCAGGTCACCGAAGGAGGTCATGGGTTCATTGTGCACCGAGGCTGTGGCAGTCGCCGACCGGCCCGCCGCTCAGCGACCGGCGGTCTCGCCCGCGCAGCGCCCGTCACGCATGCCTTCACCGTCGCTCGGGCTGTGCGCGGCACGCCCGGAACCCGGCCCTGCGACGTCGGCTGTCGCCCTTCGCTCCGATCGCGCGCGCAAGCTCGCGACCACTCGGCGGTCGCACCTCGGGAGCCTGCCTGTCTCTTCGCCGCCGCCGTGCGCACGAGACTTGGGACCGCTTCGCCGCTGTGCCTATTAGGCTGAGCGCAGAGTGCAACGTTCGAGCCTGAGCGAGGGGTACAGAGGTGTCCGACCCGACCGACGAGAACAACCCGGCAGCAGAGTCCGCCGGTCCCGGCGCGCCCGGCCAGCGTGACGATTCGTCCGCGTCCCCTCCCGGCGCACCGGAGTCGGTCACCGAGCCGGACCGGGCGACGAGACCGCCGGTGGGTCCCGATGAGACCGTGGTGATCCGGCGAGGAGATCTGCCGGGTCGACCCGATGACGGTGCGCGCGTGCAGGACGCACGTTCCGGTGGGACGCAGCCCGCCGCGGGGCAGGGCGATCAACCCGGAGGTGCTCAGCGCCCGGGTGGTCCCGATGCACCTGGTGGTGCTCAGCGCCCGAGTGGTCCCGATGCACCCGGTGCTCCTCAGCGCCCGGGTGGGCCCGTGGCTCCCGGTGGATCGCGGGCGCAGAGTGGATCTGTACAAGAAGGACCTCGCGCACCACAGGGTAACGCCGCTGGTGGGCGGCCGGACAGCACTGCGCCCGGCGCCGGACAGGGTTCCGCGCGTCAAGGCACTGTGCCCGGCGGGCAACAGTCTTCGGGACCGGGTGCACAGCAGTCGTGGGGCCGCCCGGGGTTCACGCCCGGTGGGGCGCGGCCGGGAACGGGACAGCCGGGCAATGTTGCTGGTACTCAACAACCTTCAGGCCGCCCGGGCAATACGCCCGGTGCACAACCGTATTCGGGCCAGAACGGGCCGCGTGCCGCGGGCCCGGCAGGCGGGCCCGGTTCGCCGCAGGGCGGCGGACCACACGTGGGACGCGGGCCGAGTGGACCCCAGGCGGGTTTCGGGCCGAGCGGTCGTCCCGGTTCGCAGCAGCCAGGTGGACAACCAGCGGGACGCGGGCCGAGCGGCCCGGGTTCGCCGCAAGCGGGTGGACCGCAGGCGGGACGCGGACCGAGCGGCGGGCCCAGTTCAGCGCAAGCGGGTGGACCGCCCGCGGGCCGTGGGCCGGGTGGCCCGGGATCGCCGCAAGCGGGGCGCGGGCCCAGCCCTCAAGGTGGTGGACCGAATCCGGGGTACGGACCGGGCGGTGGTCCAGATTCGCAGCGGGCCGGTGGACCTCGCGTCGAGGGTGGAAACGCCGGTGCGCCCGGCGCTCGGCAGGCGGGCGCACCGAGCAATGTGAGCGGTGGATCGCAGCCCGCCGGATCGGGTGGCGAGGCGCGAGTCGGCGGACCCGGTGGTGGCTCGCCTTCCGCCGGGCGGCAGGGGAACGCGCCCTCGGGATCGAATGGCCGATCAGCGGACCAAGGGGTGGAACAGGATTCAGCTGACGGCGGCTCGCCGTTGGCCGGATTGTCAAAGGGGCTGCCCGGCGGGAGCCGGGACGACCGAGCGAAGGTTTCGGGCCCAGCGGCTCGGGACGAGCAGGGTTCCGACATCGCCGGACCGGACGCGCCGACGACCGCGATGCCGATTCCCGGGCGGAACCCGTCGGTGGGGCGCGGGGGTTCGGCAGATGACCGCACGGTGAAAATGGGTGGCTCCCAGGCGAAATCGGCTCAGGCCGATGTGCCGACTGCCGCGATGAACAGGGCCGATCTCGCGGCGGCGTCGGATGCGGAGTACGGCGACGAACCCACACCGAATGACACCACCGCACGTGGCGCGGTGGTGGGAGCAGCAGCGGCAGGCGCCGTCGCCGCAGGTGCCGCGGCGGCGAGCGGCGGATCCGACGAGACGTCGGATGCGCGAGGCTCGACGTCGAACGCCGAGGACAGCTCCGACACACGGGCGCAGGACGGCGACAGCTCCGCGGAAGGGACCGCAGCCGAAGCTGATTCGAATGCGTCCGCCACCGCAGAGCAGAAGGACGACCCGACCGCCGCGGCGAAGACGAACACCGAAGCCGACTCGGTCACGACCATCGGGTCCACAGCTTCACGGCCCGCGAGCACCGCACCCTCACCTGCCGAGCAATCGGCGGCCGCCGAGGCAGCAGGCGCACGGTCCGCGGCGACAGGGTCCGCAGCCGCCGGGTCCACAACAGCAGGATCCACGGCCGCACAGTCCGCGGCGGCCGGGTCCGCAGCCGCCGGGTCCGCAGCCGCCGGGTCCGCAGCCGCCGGGTCCGCAGCCACAGGGTCCACGACAGCAGGATCCACGGCCGCAGGATCCACAGCCGCACAGTCCGCGGCGGCAGGGTCCGCAGCCGCCGGGTCCGTAGCCACAGGGTCCGCGGCCACAGGGTCCGGGGCAGCAAAGTCCGGGGCCGTGCAGTCCGGTGCTGTTGCGGGACAGGGTGACTCGCGGGGCGACAAGCCGGTTGATGTCGACTCGACCGAGAAGTTCCAGACCAGTGGGCCCGAGGACGCGGGCTCCGGGTCCGATGATCGGACCGTGGCGATGCGGACGGTGAGTGCGGCGGATGCGCCGACCACCGCGATGCCGGTGCAGCGGGCGAAGACCGCCGGGCCGGGTGGAACCGACCGGGTGGTGCCACCCGCCGGTGGGCGGCCCGCGATGACGCCGCCGCCGAATACTCCCCGCGGTCCCGCCGGTCCCCGACAGGCCGGACAGGCCGGGCTCGGCGGTCCTACCGGCCCCGGACAGCACCCCGCGGGTCCGGGACAGCAGGGACCGTCGGGTCCCGGCCAATACGGGCAGGGACCAGCACGCGGCCAGCAAGGGCCTGCCGGCTCGCGGCCCGGCGGACCCGGGCCTGTCGGTCCAGGACAACAGGGCCGAAGCCAGCACGGGCCCGCCGGTCAGCAAGGCCCGGCGGCTGCCGGCGAGCGAGGACCCGCCGGTCCCCAGCAGTTCGGACCCGCTGCGGCCGGTCTGTCAGGACTCGCGGCTGCGGGCAACCAGTCCCCCGGTGGCACCGCCCCGGCCGATTCCGACCAGCAGGGAGTCGAGGAGACTCAGCCGTCGCCGCCTCGCGGCCCGGGTGCGCCGCAGCGGACAGGTGGATCGGCACCTTCGCCCGCGGATATCCAGCCGACTCGACCCGCCCAGCAGTTGGCCGAGGGTCAGCGGCAGGTGGCGCCGCCGCAGCGGATCGGGGTCGCGCAGGGCGAGGAGGCCGGTGCGCCCGGCGCCGAGCGGTCCAAGAAGTGGCTGCTGGCTGCCGGTGGCGCCGCGGTGCTGGTCGTCGCCTTGATCGCGACGGTCGTGGCACTGATGGGCGGTGCGGACGATTCGCCCGAGGGACAGGTGAAAGCGGTGATCGGGGACTACACCGACGCGCTGCGCAGCGGTGACCTGGAGGACCTGCGGGCGAGCACGTGTGGCGAGCTGCACACGTTCTATCAGGGCATCAGTCCCGAGCAGTTCAAGGGCGTGCACGATGTCTCGACCGAGCGCGGTTCCATTCCGGTCGTCGACAGCGTGGACGCGGTCCGGATCACCGGTGACACCGCCCTGGCCCAGGCCACGGTGTACACCACGGCGGATCCGTCGAAACGGACCGCGCGGACGTTCGACCTGCAGCGCACCGACGGTAGCTGGAAGGTGTGTGATCCCGCGGGCACTCCCTGATCGTGCGTAGACCCGTCGTAGTGGGCAGTTCTGCCTGCTATGACGGGTCACACATAACTGGTGATCCAGATGGGTGAACAAGTAAAGTTTTCCGGATCATGAGCAGGGAACAGACAGTGGAGCAGCCGGACATCGATGCTGTGGTCCCGGATGCGACGCTGGTCGGTCAGCGCTTCGCGTTCCGCGATCACTACGAAGTCGGCCGCGAGAAGATCCGGGAATTCGCTCGCGCGGTGCAGAATCTGCACCCCGCCCATCAGCAGGAAGTCGACGCGCGCAAGCTCGGCTACGACGGGGTGATCGCCCCGCCGACCTTCGCGTCGGTGATCGGCATGACCGCCACCCGCGCCCTGCTCGACAGCGTGCTCACCGAGTACGACCTGTCGCAGGTGCTGCAGACCGACCAGGTCTTCGAGCTGTTCCACCCGATGCTGGCCGGCGACCGGATCCGCACCGAGATCGAGATCGAGTCGATCCGCCAGTTCGGCGACAACGACTTCATCAACGTCGGCTTCAAGCTGCGCAACCAGCACGACCAGGTCGCCGTGCAGGGCACCACCACGATCGTGGCCCGCCGCGGCATCGAGGTCGACCCCAATATCGTCGAGGCCGTCGAGAACATCAGCATGCACCCGCGCCCCGACACCATCGGCGGCGTCGGCGCGGGCGATCTCCTGATCCGCCACACCGGCCCTGCCCCCGCGCTCCCCGCGCGCGAAACCGTCGCGGTCAACACCACCCCCGAATTCGACTCTCTGACAAAGGGAACCGAACTTCCCCCCGCCACCGCCCGCCTGACTCGCGGCGACCTGGCCAATTACGCGGGCGTCTCCGGCGACCCCAACCCGATCCACTTCAGCGACCGCGCCGCCGAACTGGCCGGGCTCCCCACCGTGGTCGCGCACGGCCTGCTCACCATGGGCCTGGCCGCGCAGTACCTGACCGACTGGCTGGGCGACCCGACCGCCATCGAGAAACTGAGCGTCCGCTTCTCGGGATTCGTTCCGGTTCCCCCCGCCGAGGCAGGCGTCATCGAATTCTCCGGAAAGATCAAGTCGATCGACAGCGATCGCCGCGCGGCAACCGTCCTGCTGAGCGGAATCTCGGAGGGCCGCAAGCTCTTCGGCCGAGCGGCAGCCGAAATCCGCCTGACGTAACCCATCACCCGGCCCGCCCCCACGACTCCTGGGCGCACGCAGCCCCACCGGCCGCTCGGACCTTCTGCGGTCGGCGGGCTGTGGCGGTGCGGCACGCCCACTCTTCACCTCAGCAGTAGATCGGCGACGGCACCTGGGGCCTCGCGCATCGCGTTGTGGCCGGATGGGATGTCGTGGACGTGCCAGCCGGGCGCGGCTCGGAGCCGGGCGCGGAGTCCGGCGAAGGGAGTGTCGTCTTCCCACCCGGAGCAATAGATGAAGTCGCGCCGGGGGATGCGATCGACGGCGCCGGTGAGCCGGATGCTCTGGACAAGGGAGGCCAGTGGGTGGGGGCGGCGGCGAGGTTCGCCGCCGTGCGGGGCCCGAAACGGTGGGCGCACGGCGTAACCCGTGTCTGCCGCGCCTTCGACGAACGACTGCCGGTAGGCCTCGGTGGTCAAGGACCAACACGATTCGCCGTCGCGCGGAACGTAGGCGTCGAGATGAACCAGACGAGAGATGCGGCCCGCGGCGCGGTCGGCCGCGGCTGAGATCACCATCCCGCCATAGCTGTGTCCGACGAGCGTCGCATCGGTGATCTGCGCGGTCTCCAGCAGGCGCACGACGTCATCGGCGTGTGTGTCGAGGTTGGCGCGTGCCACAGTCACGTCATCCTCGTCGGGCCGCAGTCCCGTCAGGGTCAGGGCGTGGACGGTGTGCCCGGCGGCCTCCAGCAGCGGGGTCACCGCCTCGAATGTCCAGGAGCCGTGCCACGCGCCGGGGACGAGGATGAACGTTGCCATGGCAGATCTCCCTTTTTGGATCACTCACGGAGGACCAGACCAGATCACCACTTCCGCAGGCCGGCGCGCCACCGATAAACTGCCTCCTGATGCCCGTTCCTCGCCAACCGACCGATCCCACGGGCGTGACCTCGCTTGTGTGGCCGTCCGGTGGACGGCACCTGTGGCTGTCGGGCGGCTCCAGCTCTGCGCAGTCGCACGCACGCGGGCACCTGGTCTACGCTGCCACCGGCGTTTTGACCGTCCACACCGACCACGGCATCTCCATCGTTCCCGCCGACCGGATTGCGTGGACACCCGCTGGAATCACCCACCGGCACAGCGCCCACGGCAACACGGACATGCGGATCGTCTTCGTCTCGGCGTCCCTGGCCAGGCGCATACCGGACCGGCCTGCGGTGTTCTCGGCCACCGACCTCGCGCGTGAGCTCCTGCTCGCCCTGACCGGGCCGCACAACTACGGCGACGCCGCGCCGGGCTATAGCCCTTCGGCGCGCACCCGTCTCCTTCGGGTCCTCGTCGACGAACTCAGAGAGACGCAGGAGCAGCCCCTCTACCTGCCGGAACCACGGGACGACCGCCTGCGGGCCCTCGCGCGAAAACTGTCCGACAACCCGGCGGACAACAGCTCGATGGCCGAGCTCGGCAGGGCGATCGGTGCCAGCGCCCGCACGCTCAGCCGGCTGTTACGCAACGAGTTCGGCATGACCTTCTACGAGTGGCGCACCCAGCTACGCATCTACCGCGCCCTCGTGCTTCTCGCCGACGGATACGACATCACTCGAACCGCCTACGCCTGCGGATGGGCCAACCCCAGCGGCTTCATCACCGCCTTCACGAACATCATCGGCAGCACTCCTGGCCGCTACCGAGCCAACCGACAGAGCGCAGTGACCAGCCACTGATCCCGAGTGGCAATCAATCGAGCTGCGCCGCACCCGACCGTCGACCCCAGGCCGAGCGGACCACCCCTACTTCACCGCGATGAACACCAGAACCGTTCCGCCGATACGGATTACGTCACCGTCGGCCAGCAGTGCCCCGTTGTCGATCGGCACCTCGTTGACATAAACCCCGTTGGCCGAGTGCAGATCCTTGATCAGCAGCCCGGCACGGCTGGGCATGATGTGCGCGTGATACCGGCTCGCCTTCGGATCATCGAGAACGAGTTCGTTATCCGTCATCCGGCCGATCCTGATCCCCCCGTGGGGAATCGGCAGCGTCCGCCCATCGGCGAACCGCAGATTGCCGTTGCGAATCGACTGCGGCACCTCGGTGACGGTCTCGGTCATCGCCGCGGCCACCTGGTCAGATCGCCTGGACGCCAGCACATTCAACGGCTCCTGGCGCAGCACCTGCCGCTCCAGCTCGATCAGCGCGGCCCCCGGGTCGATTCCCAGCTCCTCGGCCAGCACGTTGCGCACCCGCCGGCACGCCTCCAGCGCGTCCGCCTGCCGCCCGGACAGATACAGCGCGGTGATCAACTGCCCCCACAGCGGCTCGCGCAGCGGATGCTCGTTGGTCATCGACACCAACTCGCCGATCACCGACGACGCCCGGCCACAGGCGATTTCCGCATCGACGCGCGCGGAGACGGCGAGTAGCCGCTCCTCGTTCATCGCGGTGGCGAACCCGTCGGCGAATTGCAATCCGGCCAGGTCGGCCAGCGCCCGCCCGGTCCATTCCCGCAGCGCCGCACCGAAAAGGTTGGCGGCACCTGGGTGGTCACCGACGTCCAAACACCGCGAGCCCGCTTCGCGCGCACTCTCGAAACGTCCGAGATCGCATGCGGTATCGGGGATTTCGAGCCGATAACCCGCACCCTCGGTCCGCAGCACCTGCGCGGAGTCGATCCCGGCGTTGCGCAGCGCTTTACGGATGTTCGACACGAACACCTGCAGGCTGGCCGCGTAGGAATCCGGCGGGTCCTCGTTCCAGACCATCTCGGCGAGCACAGCAGAAGACACCGCGCGCCGCCGATTGACGGTGAGCGCGGCAAGGAGGGCGCGCGGCTTGGGCCCGCCGACCGCTACCGGCTCGCCGCCGACGAGCAGTCGGACGGGCCCGAGCACACGGACATCAAGACTCATGAGCTCGGGCCCCGTTGGTTGGTACGAAAATCAGAAACTGCTCACGGAGCGTCCGGCCGACTTCAGGTCGTTGCAGGCCTCGGTCACGCGCGCGGCCATCGAGGTCTCAGCCTTCTTCAGGTAGCTGCGCGGATCGTAGACCTTCTTGTTGCCGACCTCGCCGTCGATCTTCAGCACACCGTCGTAGTTGGCGAGCATGTGACCGGCGACCGGGCGGGTGAAGGCGTACTGGGTGTCGGTGTCGACGTTCATCTTCACCACGCCGTAGCGCAGCGAGTCCTCGATCTCGGACTTCAGCGAGCCCGAACCACCGTGGAACACGAAGTCGAACGGCTGCGCACCGGACTCGAGGCCCAGCTTCTCGGCCGCGACGCGCTGCCCCTCGGCCAGGACCTCGGGCTTGAGCACCACGTTGCCCGGCTTGTACACACCGTGCACGTTGCCGAAAGTGGCGGCCAGCAGGTACTGCCCATTCTCGCCCGCGCCGAGCGCGGCGATGGTCTTCTCGAAGTCCTCGGGCGAGGTGTAGAGCTTGTCGTTGATCTCGGCCTCGACGCCGTCTTCCTCGCCGCCGACCACACCGATCTCGACCTCGAGGATGATGTTGGCCGACTTACAGGCCTTCAGCAGCTCCTGGGCGATCTCGAGGTTCTCGTCGATCGGGATGGCCGAGCCGTCCCACATGTGCGACTGGAACAGCGGGTTCAGACCGGCGTTCACGCGGTCCTGCGAGATCGCGATCAGCGGACGCACATAGGTGTCCAGCTTGTCCTTGGGGCAGTGGTCGGTGTGCAGCGCGATCGTCACGTCGTACTTCGCGGCGACGATGTGCGCGAACTCGGCCAGTGCCACCGCGCCGGTGACCATGTCCTTCACGCCCAGACCGGAGCCGAACTCGGCACCACCGGTGGAGAACTGGATGATGCCGTCACTGCCCGCGTCGGCGAAGCCCTTGATGGCGGCGTTGATCGTCTCCGACGACGTGCAGTTGATAGCCGGGAACGCGAACGAGTGCGCCTTGGCCCGGCCGAGCATCTCGGCGTAGACCTCCGGGGTCGCGATAGGCACAGCAGTGACCTCCGTCTTGTGGGGAGCAAAAACCAATTCTGTCAGGCCACACCCTAAATTAGGAAGGCGAACGCGAGATCACCCGGTGGGCTGAGGTTCACCCGCAGGGCACTCATGTCACAGATCGGACCGGTACTGTGGGGGCCGTGACTTTGCTGGCGGTATCCGATGCGGTGACGACCAACCTTGCGTTGACCCAGTTGCTGGACCCGATGTATCTACTCCAGGAGACCTGGCTCGCGAACGCGGTGCTGCCCGCCATCCTGGCGATTGTCTTCATCGAGACCGGTCTGCTGTTCCCGTTGCTGCCGGGTGACTCGCTGCTGTTCACCGGCGGCATGCTCGCCGCGCAACCGGGCTCGACCCTCTCGATCTGGGTCCTCGTGCCGTTGGTGATTCTCACAGCCTTCCTAGGCGACCAGTGTGCGTATTGGATCGGCCGAAAGATCGGTCCGGCCATCTTCAAGAAGGAAGACAGCCGCTTCTTCAAGAAGCACTACGTCACCGAGACGCACGAGTTCTTCGAGAAGCACGGCCCCAAGACCATCATCCTGGCCAGGTTCGTGCCGATCGTGCGTACGTTCATGCCGGTGCTGGCCGGTGTGTCGCAGATGAGCTACCGCAAGTACGTGGCGTTCGACATCGTCGGCGCGGTCCTGTGGGGTGGCGGCGTCACGATCCTCGGCTACTTCCTCGGCAATGTGCCGTTCATCCGCGACCACATCGAGGGAATCTTCCTGCTGATCGTGTTCGTCTCGATCCTGCCCGCGATCATCACGGTCGGTAAGAAGGTGCTCGAGCGCCGCAACGCACCGGGCGCGTCGGCGCAGAGCGGCGAGCTGGCTGCTTCGACGAACGAGACGCACTGATCCCTGTGACCGCAGTACCGTCGACCCTCGCTATGGGCAGCTTCGATCCGCTGATCTCAGCAGGCCCCGCTGTGGTCTGCACGGTGGTGCTAGTTTTCGTCTTTCTCGAATGCGCGTTCATCATCGGGCTGTTCCTGCCCGGTGATTCCATGCTGATCACCGCGGGCATCGTGCTCGCCTCGCACGCCAATGGCGAAGCGCAGGTCTGGGCGTTGTCGGTGGGCACCATGCTCGCCGCGATCGCGGGTAATCAGGTGGGTTATGTCGTCGGGGCGCGAACCGGGCACCGCCTGGTCGCGCGCAAGAACGGCCGATATATCAACACCAAGAATCTGGCCAAGGTCACCGATCTGCTCGAACGGCACGGGTTCCTCGCGGTACTGGTGGCCCGCTGGATTCCGTGGGTGCGCACGCTGTGCCCGATGGTGGCGGGTGCGGCCGGGATGGATCATCGGCGCTACACCGTCGCCAGCACGCTCGGCGCGGTTATCTGGGCGCCGGTGCTGTTGCTGATCGGGTACTACGCGGGCGAGTTCCTCGAACAGGTTCCGTGGCTGATGCCCGCGGTGATCGGCACGCTGGTCGTCGGTCTGATCGTCGGCACCGTCCTCGGTATCCGGCACTATCGCCAGGAGATGGCGCGGCCGGTCGAGGATTACGACCTCGAGCCGAGCGTCGCGGTCGAGTCCGAGCGCTGAGCTACAGCCCGGCCGCGGTGACCTGGTAGGCCGCTTCCATCAACATCCAGCCGGCCAGCTGCACGGACAGGTCGCGTTCGGGCACCGCCGAGGCCGTCACCGAACCGCCCGCAGTGAATTTGCCCGCGCCCGCGGTGCCGCCCGGCAGCCTGGCCGGCTTGCTCCAGTCGAATCCGAACAGCGGCTCGCCTTCGAACTCGAGCCGATTGGCCCAGGCGGCGGTGGCCGAGGCTTTGACGATGGCCGCGGCGGTGCGCCGATCGGTTTCGGCCTGCTTGCCCTCGCCGGGCAACATCAGGGCGACCACCGCGAGGTAGCGCGCCAATACGCCGTTGAACAGCCCACCGTCACCGCCACCGCCACCATTGATCACCAGGCGGGTGGTCATGTGTTCTTCCACCGCGGCCAGCAAGCCGCTGACTCGTTCGATGTGACGTTCGTCGTCGTCGGTGTGCACGGCCAGCTCGGTTTCCAGACCGAGCACGACTCCCTGGCAGTAGCTGAACACCGGGCGTTCGACCTCGCCCGAGGGTAGGTGGATCCCGTCGAGGATCAGGCCGGATTCGGGGTCGCGGAGGGTGGCGTCGAGCCAGTCGGCCACCTCTCGCGCGCGCTCCACCCGGCCGAGGCGTAAGAGCGCGATGCCCGCCGGGCCGTTGGCGGGGGCGTTGAAGAAGTCCGATTTGATCCGCCACGGAATACCGCCGCCGACCTCCGGTTCCCAGGCGCCATAGAGCTTCTGTTCGAGGGCGAGCAGGCCGCTGCGCGCCGAGGTGAGTTCCTGGGTGCGCTCGGCGCGTTCCAGGGCAATGGCCAGCCAGGCCATGTCGTCGTAGTAGCGATTGGTCCAGCCGGTGATGTTGCGTAGCCGGATGCCGCGGGCGATCGCGCCGATGCGCCTGCGGCGGGCGGGGGTGGGGACACGATTGGCGGCGTCGACCGCGACGTCGAGCAGGTGGGCCTGCCACCAGTAGTGCCAGCCCGCGAACGCTCGTTCGCGACGAGTCGCCGGCCAGCCGACAACACCCAATTCCGTTCCGGGACAACCCCACAGCGTCCGCAGATGCCGCGAGACGATCGCGGACTCGGCCATGTCGGCACGCTCGGACCACAGCGCCGGGGTGGGCACGGATCCGGCGCGATCAGAGGGCTGGGGGCGCCGGCCGCTGCGCGAGGTCATGGCTCCATGGTGCCAGGTGGTACCGACATTCCGTGCCCATTCCGTTACCAGGCCGCAGACAGGTCGGCGTGTTGACGGATCCAGGCGTGCATGGCGATGCCCGCGGCGACACCGGCGTTGATGCTGCGGGTCGAGCCGAACTGGGCGATCGAAACGGTCAGGGCCGCTGCGTTTTTCGCGTCGTCGCTGACGCCGGGGCCCTCCTGGCCGAACAGCAGCAGGCACTCGCGTGGCAGTTCGGCGGTCTCGAGCGGGACCGCGCCGGGCACATTGTCGACGGCAACCACCGTCAAGCCCTCGCGTGCGGCGAACTCACGCAGTTCGGCGAGGTCGCTGTGGTGGACGAGGTGCTGGTAGCGGTCGGTGACCATGGCACCACGCCGGTTCCAGCGCCGTCTGCCGACGATGTGCACCGCGGCGGCGGCGAAGGCGTTGGCGGTACGAACCACGGTGCCGATGTTGGCGTCGTGGCCGAAGTTCTCGATGGCCACATGGAAGGGGAAACGGCGGGCGTCGATGTCGGCGACGATCGCCTCGCGGGTCCAGTAGCGGTAGGTGTCGACGACGTTGCGGCGATCGCCCTCGGCCAGCAGAACAGGGTCATAGCGCGCGTCGGTGGGGACGGGGGTGTCGTATTCCTGCTCCCACGGACCGAGGCCGTGCGGGTGCTCGCCCCACTCGGTCGGGCCCGCGACCTCTGCTTCATTCACCCGGCAATGCTAGGCGGGGCCTCGCTACGACGAGGAATCGGCCATCGCGCCGACGATCATCAGCACCAGGGCGACGCCGAAGATCAAGACGGTGAAGGCCAGCAAGCACGTACCGACGATGCCGAGGATGTAGCCGGCGTACACCTGCGTGCGACCACCGATCTGCCCACCGGAGCCATCGATTTCAGCGAGCACGCCGCGACCCTTGAGCCAGGCGAACGGAGCGCACAACCCACACAGCGACATGCCGAGCACGCCGAGGACGAGGACCGTGGTGGCCTGCGGATGCTCGGGCGGCGGGCCGTAGTAGCCCTGGGGATAGCCCTGGGGCCCGTTGTCCGGGTAACTCATGACCGAAGCGTAATCGCGACCGCCCCGAATCGCCGTTTATCCTGGAGGGACAGAGTCTTTTCGGTGGTGAGCGTGATGGATCATGCGCGAGTTTCGCGGGCGCTGATCGGCGTCGTGGCGGGGTATCTGATCGCGCTCGCGGTGTGGTTGGGGTGGTTGGCTCCGCACGCGCCGCCGGGCACCGCACCGTTTCAGGTGATGATCATGGTCGGGCTGTTCGGTTCGGCGTGCGGGATCGCGATGACGTGGGCTTCGATGCCGACGCGGGCGGATCGGCGATTGCTCAGGCACGGGCTCGAGGGGTGGGCGCGCATCGACGGGGTGCACCCGTTGAGCCGGACCGATTACGCGAGTGAGCTCACCGAGTTCGAGGTGGAGCTCACGGTGCCCGGGTCCGAGAGCTACCACGGGACGATCGTGGTAGACGTGATGCCGGTGCACAAGCCCAGAATGGTTGTCGGACAGACAGTTCCGATTCGGGTGGACCCGCAGGACCGGGATCGGATCATCCTGGCGCTGTGAGCGGGGCGTGTCCGTTCGTCCGCGCGGGGTCGACAGTGGGCTCCGGGTTGTTCGACGGCGCGGGTGACGGGAGACCGACGATCGGGCGACCGCGGCGGAGGGTGCGCTGCCAGCGCAGGGGGTCGAAGACGGCCGGGTCGGTCTCCTCGATGAACGAGCGGATCAGTGCGACGAAGCGGTCGGGGTCGAAATGATGCGGGAAATGACCTGCGCCCGCGAAGATTTCGATGCGACTGCCCGGGAAGGCACGGTGCGCGCGATCCGCGTGACCCGACGGGATGACGGTGTCGCGGGTGCCGCCGACGACCAGCGTGGGCAGGTGGGCGGCGAGATAGCCGCGGTCGAGCATGGTGATCGTCTGGCCGCGGCGGTCGGCGGCCGCGCGGATGGTGCGCAGGAAGGCGTTGCGAGCGCCGGAGTCGGAGAGGTGGCCGTAGAGGCGGAGCACGTATTCGGCGTCGGGACCGAGGCCGAGGCCACCCAGTGCGGTGACGATCGGCACCGCGGCCGTCACCGCGGTGCGGACCGGCCAGCTGGTGATCGCCATCAGCGCCGGGCCTGCGCCTGCCAGTGTCGCGAGCCGGAACGCGGGGTGCACCCCCGCACCCATTCCCGCCGGGCACACCAGTGCGATCCGCTCCACCTTCTCGGGAAACTGGTAGGCGAACTGCATCGCGACACCGCCGCCGAGCGAGTGCCCGACGACGGTGATCCGCTCGATGCCGAGGATGCTGAGCAGATCGCGCATGCCGTTGGCGTAGGCCGCCACGGCGTAGTCGCCGCGCGGTTTGTCCGATTCGCCGTGGCCCAGCAGGTCAGGTGCGATCACGGTGTAGTGCTCGGCGAGCGCGTCGAAGACCGGCGCCCACGTCCCCGAGCTGTCGGTGATGCCGTGGATGAGCAGCAGCGGCGGACCGGTTCCGGCCATCCGGAACGCCCGGCGATACCCGTGCACCTCGATGAACTGCGCTTCCCCACTCATCTAGGAAGCGTGCGCGCGAGGTGTTGCGGCCCGGCGACACCTGAGTTAGCGCCGTGTGACACCGAGTATCACGAACTCGCCGGCGAGCGGGAACGCGAGACGCTACCGGTGCGAGATCCTACGTTCGGCCCCGATCACGGGGAGGCGGGACAGTGAGCAGGTATTGCGCGCAGGCGTAGGTCGCCAGGATGACGCCCTCGGCGATCCGGCGGGTGCGGTCGTCGCGGGCGAAGAGGCGGCGCACGACGATCAGCGCATCCGAGATCGTGAACAGCAGGGCCCCGACGCCGTAGCGACTGCGCGGGTCGGAGTTCGGAATGTTCAGGCCCGCGATGTTTTTCGCATCCGGGGCGAGAGCCGGGTCCGAAGCGAGGGTCGCGGCCGTTCCCAATGTCGCGCCGTAGGCGGTGAGCGGCAGAACGAGGTTCGGGGCTTTGGCGCGCAGCAAGCCCGCCGCGCCGACCCAGGCCACCACGCGCGGGAGGGCGATCTCGGGGCGCGGCCGGGCACCGCGCTTCCACCACAGCAGGGAGTAGCCGGTTTGCATGACCGCGAACGACGACGCGCCCGCGATGAGGCGGCGGTCGTCGTCGGGGTCGAGCAGCAGCACATCGCCGACCGTCGCGGCGGCCAGCGAACCGAGCAGCAGCCGGCGTTCGGCCGGATCGAGATCGACGCCGCCGGCCACCGTGTCGGCGGCGAGCAGCGGCATCAGCAGTGGCTTGGCGACCCATTGCAGGCGGTCGCGGCTGGTGACGGCACCGAACACGGTGACCGCCGCCGCCCCTAGATAAGCGGCGCGCAGCCCTCGCATGTCAGAAGCTCGGTTCCTTCGGGGCGGGCGGCAGCGTCACTACCTGGCCCGCGTAACTCAGACCCGCGCCGAAGCCGAGCAGCAGCGCGAGCTGACCGCCCTTCGCCTTGCCCGTGACCAGCATTTCCTCGATCGCCAGTGGCACGGAGGCGGCGGAGGTGTTGCCGGTGTTCTCGATGTCGTTGGCGATCGGGACACTCTCGGCCAGGCCGAGGTTCTTCTTCATCAGCTCGTTGATCCGGGCGTTGGCCTGGTGCGGGACGAACACCTCGATGTCCTCCTTGGCCACGCCGGAGGTCTCGAGCGCCGCGGAGAGCGCGCGCGGCAGCGTGACCGCGGCCCACCGGAAGACCTTGGGGCCCTCCATGTGCAGCGACATCCGGCCGACGGCCTCGACCGCCGGATCGGTGCCCTGCAGGGCCTGCGCCTTGTTCATGTACTCCAGGAAATCGACGTCCTGGGCGATCGCTTCGGCGTTCTCACCGTCGCTGCCCCAGACTGTCGGGGAGATGCCGTTGTCCTCGGCCGGACCGACGACCACAGCGCCCGCGCCGTCACCGAAGATCATCGCGGTGCCGCGGTCGGTGGGGTCGAGGCCGACGGTCATCGTCTCGGCGCCGATCACCAGCACATAGTCGAACGAGCCTGCGCGGATGAGGTCGGCGGCCACACCGAGCCCGTAACAGAAGCCACCGCAGCCGGACGTTAAATCGAAGGCGGCAACCCCGTTGAGCCCGAGGTCGAAGGCCACCGAGGGGGCGCCGTGCGGGGTGAGCTTGAGCCAGCTCGACGTGCACAGGACGACCGCGCCGATCTTGGATCGATCGATCGGGGTGTTGTTCAGCGCGCGCTCACCGGCGGCCGCGGCGATCGACCGGATCGTCTCGTCGCCACTGATCCAGCGCCGGTTGTGGATACCGGTGCGCTCGAAGATCCAGTCGGGCGTCGAGTCGAGGGTCTCGCACACTTCGGCGTTGGTGACGATGCGCTGCGGACGGTAGGCACCGATCCCGAGCATCGCAACGTTGTCGCGACCTTTGTTTACTGCAATGCTCACCACAGGTGACTCACACGTCCTTCAGACTTTCCGGACAGACCACGTCGTCATCCGGGTTCGGCGTTGTTCAGGCTATCCCAGGGCGAGATCGTCGAGACCGAGGATGGATCGATATTCCAGCCCCTCCTCGGCGATCACCTGGTCAGCACCGGTTTCCCGGTCGACAACGGTGGCAACGCCGACCACGATCGCGCCCGCGTCGCGCAACGCGCGCACCGCGGTGAGCGGCGAGTTGCCGGTGGTGGTGGTGTCCTCGACGACGAGCACGCGCTTGCCGACGATGTTGGGGCCCTCGATCTGGCGCTGCATGCCGTGCGCCTTGGCGGCCTTACGGACCACGAAGGCGTCGATCGGACGGCCCGGCGCGTGCATCACGGCCATCGCGACCGGATCGGCGCCCATGGTGAGCCCGCCGACAGCGTCGAAGTCCCAGTCGGCGACAAGCTCACGCAGCAGCGTTCCGATCAGCGGCGCCGCCTGGTGATGCAGGGTCGCGCGGCGCAGGTCGACGTAGTAGTCGGCTTCCTTGCCCGAGGACAGCGTCACCTTGCCGTGCACGACCGCGAGCTCGCGCACGAGGGCGGCCAGCTGGTCGCGATCGGCCTTCGTGAGCGCCTGACGTGCTTGGTCGATCATCTAAGTCATGTCCTTCCGCGTGCGTTGAAGAGTCCGCGATTCATGCGGGCCACCAGGGTGCGCGGGATGAAGCCCGCTACCGCGGTGAGCACCTTGTACTGCACGCCGGGCACGCTGATCACCCGGCCGGAGTCCAGATCCTGCAGGCACCCGTCGACGACCTGGTCGACGTCGAGCCACAGGCGCTCGGGCAGCGAACTCATCTCGATGCCCGCGCGCTCATGGAACTCGGTGTGCACGAATCCGGGGCACAGCGCTTGGATGCGGACACCGGTGCCCACCAATCCACCCGCTAAACCCTCCGTGAAGGATACGACGTAGGCCTTGGAGGCCGAGTAGGTCGACCCCCGTCCGGGGATCAACCCGGCCACACTCGCCACATTCACGATCGAACCCGCGCCCGCCGCGACCATCGGCGGCAGGGCCGCCCTGGTGAGTTGCAGGACCGAGGTGACGTTGACGTCGAGCTGGGCCTGCAGCTCTGCGGGCTCGAGGGTCCAGAACTCACCCGAATGCGCGAAACCCGCGTTGTTCACGAGGAATGCGATGCCCTGGGCGGCTCTGGCCGCGACGCGAGCGCGATCGTCGTCATCGGCCAGGTCGGCGACCACGACTTCGGCCGACGTGGCGAAACGGCGGGCCACATCGTCGGCGAGTGCGCGCAGGCGTTCCTCGTTCCTGGCGACGAGGACCAGGTCGTAGCCGAGGGCGGCGAGACGGTGGGCGAAACCCTGCCCGATGCCGGACGTCGGTCCGGTGATCATCGCGACGGGGCGGTGCACGCCGGGCAGACGTGAAGGACTATCAGACATCGCTGGTCGATTCCGGTCGACGGGGTGCCGCGACGACTACCGCGGCAGGTGGATCACTTCGGAACAGGGCCCTGGTAAGGGCGGAAACCGGGGTGGAACGGTCCGCCCGGCTGACCCGATTCCGCGTCGTCGAGCGGTGGCTCGGGGCGGGGACGCGGCTCGGGGACGACGGCCAGCGACGGGCGCTTCGGCGGTTCGCCGAGCGGGCGGCGGCCGGGGGCGGGCTGGTCTTCGAACTCGGGGTCGTCGAGATCGGGATCGTAGTCGGCGGGCAGAGCGGGGGCGCGGCCGCCGATCGGTGCGCGATCGTCCACGTCGCGGGTCGCGGAGCCACGCGGCGCGGAGGGCGCGTCGACTTCGGGGAAGCGGGCGCCACGGTAGGGCTCGTCGTCATCGGGCAGGCGGGCCGCGGAACCACGGGGGGCGAAGGGCTCGTCATCGGAGTCGAGTTCGTCGGGGCCGGGGAAACGGGCGCGGCCACGTTCTTCCACATCGGCGTATTCCGCACGGCCCGCAGCGAATTCGCGATCGTCGTCTTCGTCGTCGTACTCGGGTCGGAAACCGGGTGCGAGATTGGCACTCGACCGCGGCCGGGTGAACTCGTTCGGCTCGGCCACCGGGGGCAGCACGTGCAGCAGGCCGGACAGGCGGAGCACCACGTCGATGGCGGTCTCCCAATCCTTGGATCCGCTGCCGACGGGGAGCATGCCGAGGGTCCAGTTGCCCTCGCTCCACAGCATCTGCACGGTGTCGGACAGCGACTCGATGAAGCCGACCATCCGCTGATCCACCGCGTGGCGCGCGATCTCGGGGTCGGTGGCGAACACGACCCGGTCGCCGATGGCGCCGAGCAGTTCCAGATCGTGGTCCTTCGGCGGCGCGGCGGTCTTGAGCCGCATGTCGACATCGATCTCGGAGCCGATCTGGCGTCGCACGGCCACCAGGGTCGCGGCGTCCTCCAGGTCGAAGAGCACGAACTTCTCGCCCTTGCGAATACCGGAGACCACGTCGACCGCCGAGAGATAGCCGAGCTTGGCCAGCGCGCCACGGCGCCACGTCGAGGCGAGCGCGGGCTCCACCGACACGTAGGTGTAGCCCTGGGACTTCGCCCACACCTGTCTCGCGTGTCCGGTGCGCTGCCGCTGGACCCGATCGAAATACAGCAGGACGACCGCACCCACGAGTGCGATCGCTGCTAACCCGAACCACATAGCCGTCATCGTCGCCTAGCCTATCCAGCCGTCGCCGTGATTGCCCGGTAGCACCGGGGATTCGACGCGCGGGTCGCTCATCGGGGGCCGCCCGGCAACGCCGTACTGATAATGATCTTGGCGTGGATCGACCCGTCTGGGTTCTTGTCGCCCTGCACCATAACCATGTCGCCCACGGGAAGCTCGCTCGCCTTCGTGCTGGTCAGCGAGATCACCTGGGTGGCATCGTCGATCAGCACTCGCACATCGGATCCACCGAGGGTGCTCATGGTGATCTCGGTGCCGGTATTGGCGGTGATACTGCCCATGGTGGCGCCGAGATCTTCGCCGCCGCCGAGACCGGGCAGGCCGGGGAGCCCGCTCGTGCTCGGCGGAGAACCCGGCGTGGTTTGTTTCGGTGTCGGCGGGACGAGCAGCTGGCTCGTCGTCGGTGCCGAAGCGGTGTTGCCGCCCGAGTCGTTACCGCTCAGCACGAGACCGGCGAGCACCCCGCCGACCGCGATCAACGCCAGCACGCCCAAGCCGAGCGCGATCCACAAACCGATGTGACGTTTGGGAGGTTCCTCCTGGTCACCGTCCTGCGGCCGCGGTGGATACCCCGGCGGCGGCGCGGCGGGATAGCCCTGGCCGTAACCGGGTGGCGGCGCCTGGTAACCCTGGTCGTACCCCGGCGGCGCCTGCTGCGGCGGTGGTTGAGCTGCCGGATAACCACTTTCGTAGTCACCCCATTGCGCGTCGTGCGGCGGCAACGCCTGCGTCGGGTTCGACGGTTGCCCCCACTCGTCGAACGAATTGCCTCCGTACGGCGTGGTCGAGTCGGTGCCCGGCGAACCCAGCCGTTCGGTCGGCGAATCCTCCGGGCGTTGCCCCCACGGATCGTTCGGGTTCGTCATGGGCTCCAGGGTAGGACAGCCCGGTGCGTTTGGGAGGTCCCTACGCACCGGGCTGTGGATAAATCACGAGCTGTGGACAACTTCGCCTTCGACGACGAGCTTGTCGGTGGCGTCGTCCACACGCACCTTCACCGTGTCACCGTCGGCGACCGAACCGGAGAGCAGTTCCTTGGCCAGGCTGTCGCCGATGGCCTGCTGGATCAGCCTGCGCAGCGGTCGCGCGCCGTAGGCCGGGTCGTAGCCGCGCACGGCCAGCCACTGCTTGGCCTCCTCGGTGACATCGAGGGTCAGCCTGCGCTGCGAGAGCCGTTTCTGCAGCTGACGCAGGTTGATGTCGACGATCGACTCCAGTTGCTTCGCGTCGAGCGCGTGGAACATCACCACGTCGTCGAGCCGGTTGATGAACTCCGGCTTGAACGCGCGCCGCACCGCCTCCATCACCTGATCGCGGTCGCCACCGGCGCCGAGATTGGAGGTGAGAATGAGGATCGTATTGCGGAAGTCGACCGTGCGACCCTGGCTGTCGGTGAGCCTGCCCTCGTCGAGAACTTGCAACAAAATGTCGAAGACGTCCGGGTGCGCCTTCTCGATCTCGTCGAACAGCACCACCGAATACGGTCGCCTGCGCACCGCTTCGGTGAGCTGGCCACCCTGGTCGTAGCCGACATATCCGGGCGGCGCGCCGACGAGGCGAGCCACCGAGTGCTTCTCGCTGTACTCGCTCATGTCGATACGCACCATGGCGCGTTCGTCGGCGAACAGGAAGTCGGCGAGCGATTTCGCCAGCTCCGTCTTGCCGACACCGGTCGGGCCGACGAACAGGAACGAGCCCGTCGGACGGTTCGGATCGGCGACACCGGCGCGCGCCCTGCGGACCGCGTCGGACACGGCCTGCACCGCTTCTTCCTGCCCGACGACGCGGCCCGCGACCTCGGTTTCCATCCGCAGCAGCTTGGCGGTCTCGCCTTCGAGCATCCGGCCGACCGGCACCCCGGTCCACGCCGAGACAACATCGGCGATGTCGTCGGGAGTCACCTCCTCGTTGAGCATCACGTCACCGTCGGACGCCCCGGCACTGGCCTTCTCGGCGTCGGCGAGTTCCTTCTCCAAGTCGGGAATGCGCTTGTAGCGCAGCTCGGCGACCTTGCCGAGATCGCCGTCGCGCTCTGCCCGCTCGGACTCGCCGCGCATGGCCTCCAGTCGCTCCTTCAGCCCGCGCGCCGAATCGAGCGCGTTCTTCTCGTTCTGCCATCGGGTGGTGAGCTGGCTGAGCTTCTCGCGGTCGTCGGCCAATTCCTGGCGCAGCTTCTCCAGCCGCTGCTTGGACGCGGCGTCGGTCTCCTTCTCGAGCGCCACCTCTTCGATCTCGAGGCGCCGCACCGCCCGCTCGATCTCGTCGATCTCGACGGGCCGCGAGTCGATTTCCATCCGCAGCCGCGAAGCCGACTCGTCGATCAGGTCGATCGCCTTGTCGGGCAGGAATCGCGAGGTGATGTAGCGGTCCGAGAGCGTCGCCGCCGCCACCAGCGCGGAATCGGTGATCCGCACGCCGTGGTGCACCTCGTAGCGCTCCTTGATGCCGCGCAGGATGCCGATGGTGTCGGCCACCGACGGCTCGCCGACCAGCACCTGCTGGAATCGCCGCTCGAGCGCGGCGTCCTTCTCGATGTACTTGCGGTACTCGTCGAGGGTGGTCGCGCCGACCAGTCGCAGCTCACCGCGGGCCAGCAACGGCTTGATCATGTTGCCCGCGTCCATCGCCGAGTCGCCGGTGCCGCCCGCGCCGACGATGGTGTGCAGCTCGTCGATGAAGGTGATGATCTCGCCCGCGCTGTTCTTGATGTCGTCGAGCACGGCTTTGAGCCGCTCCTCGAATTCACCGCGATACTTCGCGCCCGCCACCATCGCGCCGAGGTCGAGCGAGACAACCTTCTTGTTGCGCAACGACTCCGGCACATCGCCTTCGATGATGCGCCGCGCCAGCCCTTCGACGATGGCGGTCTTGCCGACGCCGGGTTCGCCGATGAGGACGGGATTGTTCTTGGTGCGCCTGCTCAGTACCTGCACCACGCGCCGGATCTCGGTGTCGCGCCCGATCACCGGGTCGAGTTTGCCCGCGCGCGCCAGCTCGGTGAGGTCTGTGGAGTACTTCTCGAGCGCCTGGTAGCTGGCTTCCGGATCGGCAGAGGTGACCCGGCCACTGCCGCCGCGGACCGCGGTGAACGCATCGCGCAGGGCCTCCGGGGTTGCGCCGTGCTTGCGCAGCAGCTGAGCGACATCCGAATCACCTTCAGCCAACCCGACCAGCAGGTTTTCGGTGGAGACGAACTCGTCGCCGAGCTCGGTGGCGAGCTGCTGGGCGGCGGTCATCGCGGCGAGGACCTCACGGCCCAGTTGCGGTTTGGTGGTGGCGCCGGTGGCACGCGGCAGGCGGTCGACGAGGGCACCTGCCTCACGTTCGACTGTCGCCGGATCGACCCCGATGGCCTTGAGCAACGGTGCGGCGATGCCGTCTGTTTGATCCAGCAACGCCACCAGCAAGTGTGCCGGACGGATCTCCGGATTGCCCGCCGCCGCGGCGGCCTGAAGGGCGGTGTTGAATGCCGCCTGCGTCTTGGTGGTGGGATTGAACGAGTCCACGAATCTCCCTTGTGTGTGTCCGGTATCGACTTGTTCAACGCTCACAAAGTTGAGTCTGTTCCGCTCAACTACAAAAAATTTCACCGACTGCGAATCCGCGCTTCACGGTACGCCGCGACACCACCGAAGACGACCAATCACCGCATGTCGAACGGCTATCCGCCTAGGATTGCGATGCCCGGCTCACCCCCGATGCGAGGAGTTCACCCCCATGCGCGCGATCGTGGTTCAGAAGTTCGGCGCCACACCCGAGCTCGCCGATGTCCCGGTACCCGACGCGGGTCCCGGCGAGGTGCAAGTGGCGCTCGACGCGGCCGGGGTCAACCCGTTCGACCTGAAAATGGCCGACGGCATCCTGGAGGGCAAGATGCCCACCGACTTCCCGATGATCCTCGGCGTCGACGGCGCGGGCACCGTCTCGGCGATCGGCACGGGCGTCACCAAGTTCAAGGTCGGCGACAAGGTGGTCGGCAAATTCCTGACCGCGCCTGCGGGACACGGCAGTTGGGCGCAGTACGCCACGGTCCCCGAGGACGCGACCCTCGTCCCCATCCCCGACGGCGTCACCACGGTGGCCGCGGCGGCGCTGCCGGTCGCCGGCGTGACGGCCCAGGATCTGGTGGACGCCGCGCATATCCAGCCCGGCCAGACAGTGCTGATCGTCGGCGCGACCGGCGGTGTGGGTTCCTTCCTCGTCCAGCTGGCCAATATCGCCGGCGGCCATGTGATCGCGACCGCCCGCGGCGACGCCACCGACCAGGTCGCGCGCCTCGGCGCCGCCGAGACTGTCGACTACACCCAGATCCGCCCCGCCGACCCGAATGTCGACGATCCGGACCCGGCCACCCGCCAGGACTCGAGCATCACCGACGCCGTGCGCTTCACCCACCCCGACGGCATCGACGTCCTGTTCGACCTGGTCAGCTCAGCAGGCGATTTCGCCTCGCACGCGACGCTCGTCCGGCGCGGCGGACACGCCTACTCGACGATCTGGTCAGCCGACGAAGCCATGCTGCGCGACCGCGACATCACCGGTGGAAACTTCGAATCCAAAGGCCGCTCACCAGAATTGAGCCGCCTGCTGTCCCGGGTATCCGCCGGTGATGTGGTGGTGCCGGTGCAGATGACGGTCCCACTGGAGGCCGCTCCCGCCGTCCTCGGCCAGGGCAGCGCACGCGGAAAAACCGTCCTCGCCATCTGATCCGCGGGCGGCCGACAGCTTCCTGGTGTTTGGTAGTGCGGCCATATCCAACGCGCACTTCGCGAAGCGACGGCGGCGATGCGACCCCATCGGCGCTGACCGGCTCAGCGGGGGAGGTAGGTGCCGGTGCGGGCCTTGGTCGCTGTGGTGGTGAGGATGGTGGCGAGGGTGGATTGGATTCGGGTGGGGGTGGTGGGTTTGGCGATGAAGGTGGTTTCGCCGTAGAAGACGTAGCGGCCGTCGCCGGGGATGTCGTGGAGTTGGAAGTCGTCGCGGCCTTCGGTGTGGCGGTTGTCGACGCTGCCGTGGGCGTAGACGCCGATGTGGGTGAGGGTGGTGGTGGGTTTGGCCAGGAAGGATTCGAGTTGTTCCCGGGGGGTGGGGTTCCAGCGGTCGCGGACGTGCGGGCGAGGGGCCGCGAGTTCTGCTGCGGTGACCCGGATTTCGCGGCCCTTGCCGGGCGCGACTTTGGGGAGGGTGGACAGGACGGCGGCGGCCAGTGCGTCCGGGTCGAAAAGGTGGAGGGTGATGTCGCCGGGGTTGGTCTCGTCGCCGGGGGCTTGGACGGCGAGGGAAGCGTAAGTATCTCGGGCGCCGCCGTGGGCCCGGATCGTTTTGACGCCCTTGGACGCTCCCGCCACTTCGACGCGGGCGTGCGGGGCGAGCAGGGCGGCCATGGCACGGTCGAGATCACTGTCGAACTCGGCCATCAGGTTCTCCGCGGCCTTGCTGCGCAGGCGCAGGACCTCGGCGTGGGTTTCGACGTCGGTATGGCGATGATGCAGTGGGTACGGGAGGACGTCGCGGCCCGCGGCTTCCCACAGGGTGCGGAAATCTAACGCGGTGAAATGCCAGGTACGCACGGGAGATCTACTCTGTTCCATCAGGATCGGCGACTAGTCGGCGCCGATGACCGGCGGGACCATCTTGGGCAGGGTGTCCAGACCGGTGAGTTCGTCACCGTTCTCCTGAGTGATGAGGTAGTCGGGGATTCCCTTGGTCGATTCGTCGTCCTTGCCGCCACCCTTGCCCGCGCCGGGGCTCATCATGCCGGGCATACCGGAACGGCCCGCTGTGCCCGTGCCGGTGCCACGGCCCCCAGCGCCGCCGGCAGACGTCGGGCTGCCGGCCACCGCACCACCCGGCGTTCCCGCGCCCGGTGTGCCCGCACCCGGCGACCCACCGCCGGGCGAGCCTGCGCCGCTCGGTGATCCGGACGGCGAGCCCGAACCGGGGACGGTCGAGCTCGGGGTGGTCGAGGCGGGGGTGGTCGAGCCCGGCTCCGTCGACTCGGGAGTGGTCGAATCGGGGGTGGTCGAATCGTCTGTGGAGTCGTCGGTGTCGTCCGGGTCGGTGGTGGGAGTGGTCGACGCCGGGGTGGTGGGCTGCGTCGTCGTCGCCTGGGTAGTGGGCTGCGTAGTAGAACCCTGAGTGGTGGATTGTGTTGTGCTGCTCTTTTTTTCAGGCTCGCCGCCGCCGTCTTCGACGGTCTTCGGAATGGGGATCACCGGGACTTTGTTGTCGGACTCGTAAATGACCGGGGCGTAGACGGTTTGGAGGATGCGCACGGCTTCGACTCGCGCGTTCTCCTGCGCGACATCATCATTGCGCCACCCACGCCCGGTGAGCAGGGCTCCGACATTGTCGAGACCGCTGCGGTGCTCGGGCTCGTGGGGAACGAGACGTTTTGTCGGTTCGAGGCCGGTACGGAGTTCGTCCAGTTTGGTGCTGGTGAGCGCGGCGGCGGTGGTGACCTTTTTTCCCGTAGCGTCATATGCCGCAACAGTTTGCGCTGCCGCGTTCGCTGCGGAACCTGCCCAGACGTCTGGGGACATGCCGCGGGATATCTGCTTGCGGAACTCGTCGAGGGATGTGCTGTTGCGGGTAGAGATTTCGTTCCAGGAACTGATCAGGGCGGAAACGGAGTCGAGATCGATCTTGTCGACCTTGGCGCGCAGTTCCTCGACGGTGCCGGGGAACAGGTCGTTCCTCGTCACCGCAGCCGGGCGGTACTCGCCGTCGAAACCGAGCTCGCCCGCCTTCTGGCGGTTGCGATCACGCTGGGTGTTGTACTGGTTCTGGATATCAGCGATTTCGGAGCTGTCGAGTTCTCCGTCGTCACCCGAGAACGGGGACATGACGAAGTTTCGGAGGTTGCCGAGTAGGTCGACGCCGCTGATGCTCTGCATGCCGGTCATTCAGCTCACCTGCTCAGTGACGTAGTCGAGAGCGTTGGCGTTCTCGATGTCTTTGCCCGCAATGCGTTTGAAGGAGATGGAGAAGACCTCGCGCAACTGCTTCACCGCCTCGATGTCCTTGAGGATGACCTCGTAGATCGAATTCGGATCGTTGCCAGCTTGAGCACGGAACTTCGCCTCGAGCTGTCTGGCAATGTCGAAATCACCGAAACCGCTTACGTTCTGGGCTCTTTGAGACGTGATCAGGATTTTGTCGAGATCGGTCAGTCGCTGATCACATGCCTTGAACATGTGATAGGCCGCCGCCTCGTCGTTCAAGTAGACCTCGCCCGCACGAGCCTGCGACAAAAGCGTGCTGTAAGCCGTCGTATCAGCCATTTGCCCTCCCTGCTATCGAGGGAAAGTCGGGACGAGCGCGCTTGCCGCGTTGTTCAGGTAGACGCACGGTTCCTCGAGGCCGTCAAGGCTGGCACGATTCATAACCTCGAGTTGCACCACCCCGCCCTGAGTCGCGAAGACCACGTCGCAGATCAGGTTGCGAGAATCGCCCGCGACCTTGAACTTCCTTCCGGGGCGACCAGCCACGGTGACATCAGTGAAATCAACGTTGCCTGGCTTGGCCTCGAACTCCGCGAGGGACTTGGCAGATGCGTAGACCGTCAATCCGTACTTGGGGGCCATCCATCCACAGATCTCCCACCCGGGCTGCGGAACCCCCGCGACACCCTTCTCTTCCGTCGCCGGATCCACCCCAGCCTCCGTCAACGCAGCATCCGAAATCTCCGTGCACGGATTCCACAACACCGGCTTGGCCGTGGTCGTCGCCCCCTTCGACGTCGACTCCCCCGAGTCGCACCCGACCAGCCCGACAACCGCCAAACCGGCAACCACCATCGCCGTACCTGCGCGTTTCATCCCCACCCCTTCCGGCCGAGTACTGCCTTGACCAGGCACATTAGCACGGTCAACCGACCAGAGCCGGGGCCGCGTAAGTTGTCGGAGCATGAGCGAACTTCGACTTTCGGCGCCGTTCGACGGGCGCAATCCCGAGGGCAAACCGGTGGTGAACCGGTCGGCGGTGGACTCCGATATCCAGGATCAGGTGCTGTCCTACCTCGAGCACGCGCCGGTGATTCTGAGCGCCCGCGGCCACGACGCCGACGAGTTCGACCCCACCCAGCGCGACGTGCCGTTGAACTTCCACACCGACGGCGCGTTCGTCTGGCCGGGCGCTGTTCCCTACTACCTGCGCAAGTACGGGCTGCCGCCGGAGGCCGCGCTGGTCCAGCACATCGTGGGCAAGGGGTTCGAGATCGGGGAGGTCGACGAAGGGGCACGGCAGGCGGCGGTGCAGAAGGTCACCGGCTGACGCGGTGTCAGCGCAGGCGTTCCGTGGGCAACACGACGGCCGAACTACCAGCGTCGACGCACAGCCGCCTTGGAACCGGCCACCAAGCTGTTCGCCGGGACGTCGTCCGCGACGACCGCACCCGCGGCGATCACCGCGTCGCGACCGATGCTGACGCCGGGCAGAATCATCGCGCCCGCGCCGATCCACACGTTGTCCGCCACGTCGATCGGCGCACCGGTGAGGAATCGGCGCCGTTCCTCCGGATCGACGGGATGGCCCATGGTGATGAAGGTGGCCTTCGGGCCGACCATCACGCCCCGGCCCAACCGGATTCCGGCGTAGTCGAGGAACGTGCAGCCCTGATTGATGAACACGCGCTCGGCCAGGTCCAGGTTCAGACCGTGATCGGTATAGAACGGCGGGTAGATCGTGAGACCCGCGGGGAGCGGACGGCCGAGGATCTCCCCCAGCAGCGCCGCCTTTCCGGCCTCGTCGTCGAAGGGCAGACCGTTGAGACGGGACGTCAACGCGCTGACCTGCAGAACTCGCTCGTGCATCGCCGTGAACTCGGCCCCGAGAACCCGTTCACCCCTGGCCAGAAGTTCGGGATCGTGAATCTCCATGAAGTTGTCGCTCGCCATCCCTCGATTCTCACGCACCTTCGCGCGCGACCCGCAAGATCACCGACGCGTATCGATGATGGGGAGATCGTGCTGATCGCAGACGTGGGGTTTACGATCCGTGCGGCTGGGAACGGGCGTGACGAGCATCCCTGCACCGAGACGACGGTTTCGGGGGATACTGGGGACGGCGGCACCGACGGGTGAGCCACATTGCGGCAATTGCAGAGAAATGGAGCTTGACGACGTGGATGCGCGTTCGCTTGCGCTGGTCCGCGCCGATTTCCGCGGGGTGTCGGAGACACCCGGTGGGTCCGAGCGGCTGATCAGCGCTTTCTACGGTCACCTGTTCGCGCAGGATCCGAGATTGCGTGAGCTGTTTCCGCCTGCCATGGACATGCAGGCCAAGCGGATCACGACGGCGGTGCAGTTCGTCCTCGACCATCTCGAGGACTTCGAACGCGCCCAGCGCTTCCTCGAGCAACTCGCCCGCGACCATCGCAAGTACGGGGTCGAGGCCGACCACTACGACCTGGCCGGACGCGCGCTGCTCGCGGCGCTGCGAACCTTCCACGGCAATCGCTGGACCAGAGAACTCGATGAGGGCTGGCGTGACATCACGCTGCTGATCTCGGCGTCGATGGCGATCGGCGCCAACGAGGACACCTCGCAGCCGTACTGGGACGCGACCGTGGTGGGTCACCGGCGAGTGCTCGACGATCTGGCGATCGTGCGATTACAGGCCGATGGGCCCATTCCGTTCAAGGCCGGACAGTATGTGCCGGTCGCGGTGCCGCAGCGGCCGAATATGTGGCGCTACTTCTCCCCCGCCATCCCCGCGAACCCGTATGGCGAGATCGAATTCCATGTGCGGCGGATCAGTGGCGGCTGGGTGAGCCCGGCGATCGTCAACGACACCAAGGTCGGGGACCGGTGGAAGATCGCCGGGCCGCTCGGTGGGTTGCACGTGGACCGGGAGTCGGGCCGCGATGTGCTGATGATCGGCTCCGGCACGGGCATCGCGCCGTTGCGGGCGCAGCTGATCGAGATGAGCCAGCGCGGGATCAATCCGCGCGTGCACTTCTTCATCGGCGGGCGCTATCCCGGCGACCTCTACGACGTGGACAACATGTGGCAGCTCTCGCAGTCCAATCCGTGGCTGACCGTGGTGCCGGTGTGCGAGGAACACACCAATCCCTGGTGGTATCCCCAGGATTCGGGTGCGACGCCGATGGGCATGCCGCGCCGCCTGGTCGGTAATCTGGGAGCGGTGGTGACCAGCTTCGGCGCGTGGTCGGATCGTCAGATCCAGATCGCGGGATCGCCGTCGATGATCGCCAACACCCGTTACGCGCTCCAGCGGGCCGGTACACCGCTCGAGATCATCGCCGCCGACCCCGTCTGAACCCGCCCGCGACATCGCGAAAGAGGCTGATGAGCAACGCTTTTCCTGACCCCGCCTGGACGGCGACCGTCGTCGGTCACCACCGCTTGCGCCACGACCTCGCCGTGATCCGGCTGATCGGCGATTTCGTGCCGTTCGAGGCGGGCGGTTCGGTGGAGGTCGAGGTGCCGCAGCATCCGGGCGTGCGGCGGCGGTTCTCCCCCGCGCTGCCGCCCTCGCTGGACGGCAAGCTCGAGTTCCATGTGCGCACGGTGCCCGGCGGGTGGTGTTCGAGTTCCATCGTCGCCGACACCAAACCCGGTGATCAGTGGCGAATCAACGCCCCCCACGGGGTTTTCGCGGTCGATCCCGACGCTGTCGAGGTGGTGATGATCGCCGGCGGTACCGGGCTGGCGCCGATGCGCGCTCAGATCCTGGACCTGGCCCGTCGTGACACTCCGCCGCGCACCTATCTGTTCTTCGGTGGCCGCTCGCCCCGCGACCTCTACGCCAACGACATGTTGTTCCTGCTGTCGGGCGAATTGCCGTGGCTTTCGGTCATTCCGGTTGTCGAAAGCCCGGAAGATCCTGCGGTGCGCGATGAATGGCACGAGCAGACCCGCTCCGACGTGGGCTTCGGACTCGAGGAAATGCTCCACGGCACCCTCGCTGACGTCGCCGCAGCCCACGGCCCGTTCACCAAACACCAAGTCCTGGTCTGCGGTTCGCCCGCGATGGTCCGCACCACCGTCGACCGTCTGATCGAAGCGGGAACTCCCCCGGCCAACATCATCTCCGAAGGCGCCTGAGGACCACGGGCCGGTTTCGCGGCAAACCCGCGGGTCAGAACAAGGGGTCGTGGCGGATCGACTGGGCTTGGGTACCGGCCGCCATCAGGCGGAACTTGGTGGTCTGGACCATCGAGGGGGAGCCGACGATTTGGACGTCGCGGTCTGCCCAGGGGCCGTAGCTGGCGACGACCTTGCCGATTTGGCCGGTCATGCGGGGTTCCAGGCCGGGTAGATCCGGCTGGGGGTCGCCGGAGTCGTAGTACCACCAGGGGTTTTCGTCACTCTCGGTGACGGGGGTGACGGTGAGCCATTTGTTGGCGATGGCGAGTTGGCTCAGGACCTGGAGGTCGTAGAGATCGCAGGGGTGGTGACCGCCGACGAACAGGTGCACCTTCGGGTTGACCCGGCGCTGGGCCATCGCCATGATCTGCGCGCGCAGGGGGGCGATGCCGGTGCCACAACCGACCATCAGCATCTTGCGTTTGGTGTTGCGCGGTACGCCGAGACCGCCGAGCGGCGAGCCGAGCGCCCACTGATCACCGACGGCGGTGTGCGCGACCATGGCGGGGCTGACCCAGCCGCCGAGCACGCCGCGAACGTGGAACTCGATCTCGCCGTTGGGATTGGCCGGGTTCGCGGGCGAGAGATAGCGCCACATCCGTGGCCGCGAGGGGATCTGCACGCTGAGGTACTGACCGGCGGCGTACTGCATCGGCACGTCGAGCTGGACCCGGACGATCGAGAGATTGCGCAGCACCTCGCGATGTTCGACGACGGTGCCCGTCCAGGTAGCCGGGGTGGTCTCCTTGTCGGCGGCGCTGATCATCGCGCCACTGATAGTGGCCAGACCTTCGTCCCATGCGCTGGCGACCTCGTCGGTCCACATCTCCGCACCGGCGAACAACCGCATGGCGGATTTCAGCGAGTTGGCCACGGCCACATAGTGCGCCGGTTGCACGCCGTATTTGCGATGGTCGCGACCGAGCTGGGCCAGGAACGGCAGCAGCTTGTCGGGCTCCTCCAGCCGGTCGAGGGCGTAGGAGATCGCCGTGACGAGCCGGTCGCGCTGGGAATCCATGGCAGCCGGGAAGTAGTCGCGGACACCGGGGTAGTCCGTGAAGAGGATCGAGTAGAACGACCTCGACAGCTTCTCGGGTCCACCTTCTTCCGCAGCAACCGCCTTGAACGTAGTACGGATCAAAGCGACAGTCCGCGAATCCATATGTGTCACAACCTCGTTTCGCCATCGAACGCTAGCCGCGCCGGCGAGTGACGGGCTGGGAGGACACTCGTCAGCAGCCGATGCGAGAAGTCTAGGCGAGGTTTGCCAGCTTAGGAATCGTACTCTTAAACATCACGCATGTAATTCGCGAAATACCAGGCGGTTCCTAGTAGTTTCTCATGAAAACATACCTCAAGCCCGTTAATTGCGGGTGAACAGCCGCTCACGATTCTCGAAACCACCAGGAATATCAGGCAATTGGTGACCAATGGCCCTGGTAGAGCGACCCTTCCGCTACGTCGACCGCATGCGGCAAACCGGCGCGCCGAGCCATGACACGCATGGTAGGCGCACCCGAGTGGCTGGTCGCCGGGCGCGAATTGCCTTCCGATTGGTCCGAATTCAGCATCCGGACAGCAAACTTTTGGACGTCCACGGTGATAAATCCCCACCTCAGCGCGCCGCGACGCGACTTCCGATCAGCAAGATCACGAATAAGTGAGTTGCTGGAGAGTCACCAGCCGGTCGCCGGGGGTTGACCGGAGACGAACGAGCCCCCGGCTCGCATCCACCACAGCGGATGGGCGAACCGGAGGCTCGTCGAATCGAAGACGACTCAGCGCCGATGGCGTGGCTGCCACACCACGAGCGCGGTACTGCGCGCGGGCGGCGACAGATCGGGCCGGTAGCCCGCCCGCAACCGCTCCATCTCCGCGCTCATCTCCTCGACGCGCTGCTGCAACGCCTCCACCTGATTGGTGAGCTCGATGATGCGCTTGATGCCGGCGAGATTGACGCCCTCGTCCTGCGACAGGCGCTGCACCTCGCGCAGCACCTCGACGTCGCGGGCCGAATAACGGCGTCCGCCACCCGAGGTCCGTTGCGGGGTGACCAAACCCAGCCGATCGTAGGTACGCAACGTCTGCGCGTGCATCCCCGCCAGCTGAGCCGCCACCGAGATCATGAAGAACTCGGCACGCGCGGTAGCACCCGAAACGGACTTCGGATCATCGGACATCATCAAGCACCCGCCCATCCTGCACGCGGTTCGAAGCCACTGGCCTTCTCCGCCTCCTGGTAGCGCTTGAGCGCATCGGTGGCGTCGGAGTCGAGCGATTGCGGCACCGCGACCTTCACCGTGACCAGCAGGTCACCGGCGCCGCCCGCCGCGCCGCGCTTGGGCACGCCACGACCGCGAACTCGCAGGATACGCCCGTCGGCGGTGCCCGGGGGCACCTTCACGCCGACCCGGCCGTCGAGCGTCGGTACGGAAACTGTTGTCCCCAGTACCAATTCGCTGTAGCTCACCGGGAGCACCAGGGTGAGGTCGTCGCCCTGGCGGCCGAAGACCTTGTCCTGGCTGACGTGCACGGTGACATACAGGTCGCCCGAAGGCGCACCGCGCAGACCCGCCTCGCCCTGACCGGCCAGCCGGATCTTCTGACCGTCACTGACGCCAGGAGGAATCCGGACGGTGATGGTGCGGGTGCGGTTCTGGATACCGGTGCCCGAGCAGTCGGTGCACGGGTCGTCGATGATCGACCCGGTGCCGCGGCAGTCGTCGCAGGGCTCGCTGAAACCGAACGCGCCCTGATTCCGGCTGACCACGCCCGCACCGTTGCAGTGCGGGCACACGCGCGGGCTGGTGCCCGGCTTGGCACCGCTGCCGTGACAGGTGGTGCACGGCGAGGGACTCGTCATCCGCAGCGGAACGGTGACGCCCTGGGCCGCCTCACGGAAACCCAGGGTCGTCTCGGTCTCCACGTCGGAGCCGCGGCGCGGACGAGCCGCCGCCCGGCCACCGCCGCCACCCCGGTTGAACAGCCCGCCCAGCAGATCGCCGAGCCCGCCGTCGCCCGCGGCGCCGGTACCACCGGCCTGACCGAAGATGTCACCGATGTTGAAGTCCTGCGAGAAGCCGCCGCCGGCACCGGGATTGAACCCGCCGCCGTAGGCTCGTCCGCCACCGCCGCCGCCCGCGAACATGCGGCGCGTCTCGTCGTACTCCTTGCGCTTGGCAGGATCCGACAGCACCGCATTGGCTTCGCTCACGGACTTGAACCGCTCCTCGGCCTTGGTGTCACCCGGGTTGGAGTCCGGGTGCAGGTCGCGGGCGAGCTTGCGGTAGGCCTTCTTGATCTCGTCCTGCGAGGCGCCGGAGGAGACACCCAGCTCCTTGTAGAAGTCCTTTTCGATCCACTCCCGTTGGCTCACCGGGCATCTCCTCCTTTCGCGTTCTTATTGACTGTCGCCGGCATCCGGATCCGATGCCCCCGCGGCCTCGGCATCGGTTACCCCGACCAGCGCGTGCCGAAGCACCCGGTCGCCGAACCGATAGCCCTTGCGCATGACGATGCCGATCACCGGGTCGGCGCCCGAACCCTCGTGCTGCACTGCCTCGTGCAGCGTGGGGTCGAACGGGTCACCGGCGGAACCGAATTCGACCAGACCCTGCTTGGTGAGCGCGGTCTCGAGCTTGTCGGCGACGGACTTCAGCGGGCCGGAATCGAGGTCGCCGTGCGCCCTCGCCCGATCCAGATCGTCCAGCACCGCGAGCAATTCGGTGACCACCGAGGCCTTGGCGGCATCGATGTTGGCCTGCCGGTCACGCTCGACCCGGCGGCGGTAGTTCGCGTATTCCGCGGTCAACCGCTGCAGGTCGGCCGTGCGCTCGGCCAGCTCGTCGTGCTCCGGCTCGACGACTTCGGCGTCGAGGGCGGAGTCCGCCGTGGCGGCCTCCGCGTTCTCGTCCGCATTGTCGTCCAGGATTTCCTCGACCAACTCCTGCTCCGAGGAGTTCGCCTCGGTCACTTCTTGTCCGTGTCGACCGGCTCGTCCACGACCTCCGCGTCGACGACCTGATCGTCATCGGCCTGGCTGGGGCCCGCGCCGTTGCCGGACTGCGCGTCGGCGGCGGCACTGGCCTCGTAGATCGCCTGGCCCAGGGCCTGCGACTCGGTGGCCAGCTTCTCCACGGCCGACTTCACCGCGGAGATATCGGTGCCCTCGAGAGCCTGCTTGGCCTCGGCGACCGCGTTCTCCACCTTCGCCAGCTGATCGGCGGAGACCTGTGCGCCACCCTCGCTCAGCTTCTGCTCGTTGATGAACTTCTCGGTCTGGTGCACCAGCGACTCGGCCTGGTTGCGGGTCTCGGCCTCTTCACGGCGCGCCTTGTCGTCGGCGGCGTGCGCCTCGGCATCGGCGACCATGCGGTCGATCTCTTCCTTGGACAGACCGGAGCCGTCCTGGATCTTGATCTTGTTTTCCTTGCCGGTGCCCTTGTCCTTCGCGGTGACGTGCACGATGCCGTTGGCGTCGATGTCGAAGGTGACCTCGATCTGCGGCACGCCGCGCGGGGCCGGGGGCAGGCCGGTGAGCTCGAAGGAGCCCAGCAGCTTGTTGTGCGAGGCGATCTCGCGCTCACCCTGGAACACCTGGATCTGCACCGAAGGCTGGTTGTCGTCAGCGGTGGTGAAGGTTTCCGAGCGCTTGGTGGGGATGGTGGTGTTGCGCTCGATGAGCTTGGTCATCACGCCGCCCTTGGTCTCGATGCCCAGCGACAGCGGGGTGACATCGAGCAGCAGAACGTCCTTGACCTCGCCCTTGAGCACGCCGGCCTGCAGTGCGGCGCCGACGGCGACGACCTCGTCCGGGTTCACGCCCTTGTTCGGCTCACGGCCGCCGGTCAGTTCCTTGACCAGCTCGGAGACGGCGGGCATGCGGGTGGAGCCACCGACGAGCACGACGTGGTCGATGTCGGCCACGTTCAGGCCCGAGTCCTTGATCACGGACTGGAACGGCGCGCGGGTGCGATCCAGCAGATCAGAGGTGATCTTCTGGAACTCCGAGCGGGTGAGCTGCTCGTCGAGGAACAGCGGGTTCTTGTCCGCGTCGACGGTGATGTAGGGCAGGTTGATCGAGGTGCTCTGGCCCGAGGACAGTTCGATCTTGGCCTTCTCGGCAGCCTCACGCAGACGCTGCATGGCCATCTTGTCCTTGGTCAGGTCGATGCCCGAGGACGCCTTGAACTTGTCGACCAGCCAGGACACGACGCGCTCGTCCCAGTCGTCGCCACCGAGGTGGTTGTCGCCGGAGGTCGCGCGGACCTCGACGACGCCCTCGCCGATTTCCAGCAGCGAGACGTCGAAGGTGCCGCCACCGAGGTCGAAGACCAGGATGGTCTGCTCTTTGTCGCCCTTGTCCAGGCCGTACGCGAGCGCGGCCGCGGTGGGCTCGTTGACGATGCGCAGCACGTTGAGACCGGCGATCTGGCCGGCTTCCTTGGTGGCCTGACGCTGGGCGTCTTCGAAGTAGGCCGGGACGGTGATCACGGCGTCGGTGATCTCCTCGCCCAGGTAGGCCTCGGCGTCGCGCTTCAGCTTCATCAGCGTGCGCGCGGAGATCTCCTGCGGCGTGTACTTCTTGTCGTCGATCTCGACGTTCCAGTCGGTGCCGATGTGGCGCTTGACCGAGCGGATGGTGCGGTCGACGTTGGTGACCGCCTGGTTCTTCGCGGGCTGACCGACGAGAACCTCGCCGTTCTTCGCGAAGGCGACGATCGAGGGGGTGGTGCGCGAGCCTTCCGAGTTCGCGACGACGACCGGCTCGCCGCCTTCGAGCACGGCGACGACGGAGTTCGTGGTCCCGAGGTCGATTCCGACCGCACGAGCCATAGTGGTTTCCTCCTGTTTGACGTTCGGTTATTGCAACGCTGAGCGCAGTGGGCTCAATCCTGCCTTCGAGATCCACCGTGAGTCAACCCGAAGTTGAGTCAGGTCCGCTCATGTTGTTGATCAGCACAACCAGTAGCTGCGGCGATTCATTCCCGCCACCCGAAAAAATTTCCCGGCCCCCGAGCCATTCTTGCCACGAGTGCGCTCAACTGCAGCCCCCGATGCGCGATCGTGACGGTCCGGAGACCATCGGCGGGCTATCGGGTGAGGCCGGGATGGATGCCGGGACGAAGGCCGTTGCCCTCGGCGGTTCGGCGCAGGAGATCGAGGAAGAGCGCGCGGTCCTCGGGAGACAGGGGCGACAGGAGTTCGGCGTCCAGCTCGGCTACCCGCTGCTCGGCTCGGGCCAGGAGGGCATGGGCGGCGGGCAGGAGGTGGAGTGCGTATGCGCGCCGATCACTGGGGTGACGGCGACGTTCCACGAGGTTGCGTTTCTCCAGGTCGTCCACCAGGCCGACCATGACATTGCGGTGGATCTCCAGCGCCTCGCCGAGTTCCTGCTGCGTGCGGCCGTCGTGGGCGCTCAGGAGTTTCAGCATGCCGAAGTGGCGGGGCTTGATGCCCAGCGGCGCCAGTAGATCGCTGAAGCGGTAGGCGGTATGGAAGCCCAGTTGGCCGAGGAGGAATCCGGCGTGGGTCGACAGCTGCGTCGGGTCGGTCACACCCCTACGATACGCCGATTAACGCACCATTCATGATTGCCCTATTGATTGATAATCACTCGAGGTGCATAGTTCGAGAGGTCCCCTACTCGAAGAGAGACTCTCGTGACTACCTCCCCCACTCCCCCCGCCCCGGATCCGCGGCGCTGGATCGCGTTCGCGGTGGTGCTGGCCGCCGGCTTCATGGATCTACTCGACGTGACCATCGTCAATGTGGCCGTGCCGAGCATCCGGAACGACCTGCACGCCGAGTACTCACAGCTCGAATGGATCATCGCGGCTTACGTTCTCGCCTTCGCCGCGGTGCTGATCACCGGCGGCCGACTCGGCGACATCTACGGTCGCAAACGCGTGTTCCTCACCGGCATGGCCGGTTTCACGATCGCCTCGGCGGCGTGCGGGCTGGCCACCGATCCCACCGTGCTCATCGGCTCCCGCTTCGCGCAGGGTGCGATGGGAGCGTTGATGGTGCCCCAGATCCTGGCCATCATCCAGACGACATTCCCGAAGGAGGAGCGGGCCAAAGCGATTGCCCTCTACAGCGGTGTCGGCGGGTCGGCCTCCGCGGTCGGTCTCGCGCTCGGCGGCGTGCTGGTGCAGGCCGACCTGTTCGGGCTGGCTTGGCGGCCGATCTTCTTGGTGAACATTCCGGTCGGCATCGCGGGGTTCATCGCGGCATGGTTCGTGATGAGCGATTCGAAGTCGGCCAGACCACCCCGGCTCGACCCGGTCGGCATGGCGCTGTCGGTATCCGCGGTACTGCTGCTGGTCTACCCGTTGACCGAAGGACGTCGACTCGACTGGCCCGCATGGACTTTCGTGATGATGGGTGCGGCTCTCGCGGTGTTCGCCGGGTTCCTGTTCTACGAGCGCGGCCTTGCGCGGAAGGGGCGTTCGCCGCTGGTCGACCTCGGACTGTTCCGGTCGCGGCCGTTCGCGATCGGGCTGGGGACCTGGCTGCTCTTCTGGATCGCCATGGGTGGGTTCTTCCTGGTGTGGACGTTGTTCATGCAGGGTGGACTCGGGTGGTCGCCGCTGCGGGCCGGGCTCACCTCCGCGCTGTTCGCGGTGGGTGCCGGGGTGGGAGCGGGGCTTTCGGTCGGCGTGCTGGCCGCCAGGTACGGACGGCGGGTGTTGATGGCCGGGGCGCTGGTGAATGCGACGGGGTTCGCGCTCTACGGCGCGATGGGTGTGCGATACGGGAGCGAGTTCACTTCCTGGCAGATGGCGCTGCCGTTGGTGATCACCGGTGCGGGGTTCGGGATGGTGGTGGCGCCGACGCTGGACCTGCTGCTCGGTCAAGTGCCGGTACGGGAGGCGGGGTCGGCTTCCGGGCTGCTGAACACGGGACAGCAGTTGGGAACCGCGCTGGGCGTCGCGTTGGTCGGCGTGCTGTTCTTCACCGCGCTGGACCGGGATTCCGATCTCGGGGTGGCCGCAGTGACGCCCGAGATCCGGGCCGAGCTGGCCCTCGAAGGAATGCCGGTACAGCTCCAGGATCAGATCGTGGCCGGGTTCGCGGCATGCGTGCACGACCGGTCGGCGGAAGAGGACCCGGCCGTGACACCCCCTAGTTGTCAGTCGAATCCTGTTGGCGACGCGGCGGTTTCGCGCGTACTCGCGGAAGCGGGCACCGAGGCCAACGCGGTGAACTTCGCTCAGACGTTCCGGTACACGCTGTTCTACGGCGCCGGGATGCTGCTGCTGGTGTGTCTCGGATTCTTCGCCCTGCCGAAGGAGGCAAAGCTGGAACAGCGCGTGCTCGATGATGAGCCGGAAATCGTCACAGTATGAAACATGAAGGGTGGAAGCACATGTACACAATCGATCTGCTGACCGTCGGGCGCGGGCGCGAAGTTGTCGATGCCGCGCTCGGCTATGTGGGCGGGCTCGGATATCGCGTCCTCGGGTCGACCACCGACGACGAGGCGCTCGCGATCCTCGAGCGTGAGCAGGTTCGCCTGCTGGTGATCGGAGGTGGGGTGGAAGCCGAGTCCCGGAAGGAATTGACGGCTGCGGCTCAGGAGCACGGCGCCACCGTGATCCAGGCGCAGCGCGCCGGGCGCGGGATCGAGCAGTACCTCGCAGAGGAGGTAGTGCCGGCACTGGGTGAGTGATCAGCGCTCGTTGCCCCGATTATTCGGGGCAACGATAGGGCTGCGAACAGTCTTGCCGAACACTAGTTTCGGAAGCATGCGTGCATCGATGGGCAAGGTTCAGTGGAAGCGGGCGTTCGGCGGGGTGGCCGTGATCGCCGCCCTGACCGGCGGGGGGATGGTCGCCTCCGCCGGGAGCGCCGTGGCCGACAGCGGCGTCGCCGTGGCCGATGACGGGTGCACGTTCTCGTCGGTCGGGGGATCGTGCAGTGACCCGGGGCCGGTGGGGAACGCGTTGATCGCGATTCGGGAGTTCGCGAAGAGCCTGGGGTACGGGACCGGAAGCTCCTCGGGAACCGCCTACTTCCTCTGACCGGCTAGGTGGTCCGCGACTGTGGGAGTTCGGCCAGAATTCCCTCGGCGCTGCGGGCCGCGGCGCGGCAGGCAGTGGCGGTCGATCGGTCGGCCAGCGGGTGGGCCGCTCGGGCACGCCAGGTGCGGACGGCGGAGAACGCCGTGGCACGCAACGAATTCGAGTCGGCCTCCGCGGGCAGTCCGAGGCGTAGATGCGCCGCCACGCCGGCGCCGCCCAGCATGCGGTACAGGTCGGCGAGTACCGGTGGCGGCAACGGCAATTCGTCGGTGCGCAGGCGCCCGAGCAGCCGGAGTTCGGTGAAACCGTGCACATCGGCGAGCCGAGCACGCACGCGCGGCCGCAGGCGATCGGCTTCGGTACCGGGGTAGGCGGCCAGGATCCGGTCCAGCGTGCTCAGCGCCGAATGCGCCTTCAATTCCTCAGCGCGCTGGCCGAATTGGACCTCCAAGACCGAGCGCAGTTCCTCGATCCCGCTGCGAGCCGCCAATTCCGCCGCCAGCGCGGAAGAATCGCGGGCGCCGAGCCGAATCAGCATGGTGGCCATGCGAATTCCGAACAGACCGAATCGATCGACCAGCTGCGCACGCAGTTCCGGATCGACCGGCAGCGCGACATCGGCGCGAGCGAATCGATCCGCCGAGAGCAACGCGATCCCGAGATCCTCCGCGGGCACCGTGGACAGCGCCTCGAACGCCGCGAACTCCGGCTGTCGCAGGGTCGCCGCGGCGAACGCGAGCAGCCCGGCCACCGGAATCACCGCCTGGCACAGGCCGGTTCGCTCCAGCTCGTCGGCGAACCGGGCGGCGACATCGCGGGCCGAATGCAGCGCGTCGATACGACCGGAGCCGATCTCGTCGGCGCGCGACACCACCCCGATCACACCGAGCGGCCCCGCACCACCGGCGCCCGCACCGATCTGCTCGAGAAAACGCACGTCGGCGGCATCAAGACGACGCAACAGATAGACAACGGCGTCGGCACCGGACACCGACAGCGGCGCGGCCCGCGAATCATCCTCGACATCGGCGGGAGTGAGCAGTCGCGCGGTGCGCAGCGACACCTCACGCGACAGCGACGACGTGCCAGGGGTGTCGATGATCGTGGTCTGCGACAACGCGGCCGACGGCCACCCGACCTCGAGATGGTCCACGGCCCGGGGACCGCGCGCATCCCAGCTCAGACCGTTCAGGTCGAAGGTCAGTCCGTGCGCGCCGCTGCCGCGCCGCACGATCACATTCGCGCGCGAGCCGTCGACCGCGTGCGCGGTGACCGTGGGGGTAGCGGCGTCGCGGTACCAGGTGACGACGCGGGTGCACTCGGTGGCGTCGGTCGGGGCGACGGCCTGGCCCACCAGCGCGTTCAGCAACGTCGACTTGCCCGCCTTGATCGAACCGGCCAGCGCGACCCGCAGCGGCTCACGCAAGCGGTATTCGCAGTCGGCCAGCAGCGCGCGCACGTACTCGTCGCGGCCGAACGCCCGCGCCGCCGCGCCGATCAGCTCGTGCGCTTCGGCCAGGATCCTCGGTGTGGTCCGGTCGCCGGGCGCGGCGGTGTCGAAACGGTGGGTCACCCAGATACCGTACCGTCGGCCCGTCTCAGTTCGATCTGCATCGATTCCGCGTAGCGGCGCAACTCGGCCACCGCGTGCAGTTGGCGTTCCAGCACGACGGTGCGCTCGGCGCGGTGTGTGGCGGCCATCGCCGCCGCCTCCTGTGCGGCCCGCAGGGAAGCGTCGATCGACCGCAGGCTGCGCTCGGCCACCCCGGCGAAGTGGTCGCGCAGCGCACGGTGGATGCGGTGCAGCCGGTCCTTGGTGTCCTTGGCTGCCTGGAACGCCACGTCGTCGAGGAACCGGCGCACCTCACCGTTGGCCTCGACGCGGCGGCGCGCCAGCCGGGCCGACTTGTCGTCGCGATAGGCCTTGCCGCCCACGATCAGGCCCGCGCCGAGCGAGATCGGGTTCAGCATGGCCAGGCCGGCGAAGGTCGTGGCGAGCCCGATCATCAGCACGCCGCCGTAGGAGCCGCGCATACCGACCAGCACCTTGCTCGTGAAGCCGATATCCGGCTCGAGATCGGCCAGGGAACCCGAACTGGCCAGGCCGCTCTCGTCGTCCATCCCGGAGTGCACCTCCGGCAGATCGACCGCGCCGACCTCGGCGAAATGGCCCGCGATCCGTTCGGCGAGCAGCTCGGCTCGGCGGTGGGTCAGCAGAAGGTTGTCGCCGAGGGCGGTATCGACGGAACCGGTCAGCCATTCCGTGATCGCGCCCCAATGCCTGCCCGGGTCGTTCTCGTCGATCCACTCCTGGCCCGTGCGGGCGATGCCGCGCAGACGATCGCGCAGGTCGTGATCGACGTCGCCCACGAGGTCGGTGATGCCGTCGGTGAGAGTCTGCTGCCAGCTCGCGGTGCGCCGCTGCAACTCCTCGGCGGCCGCACGCGCCGACTGCAGCTCGTTGACCGCTGCCGCGCCACTGGCCGGATCGCGCAGCGCCACCAGCTCGCTGCCCAGCGCCAGCGCCAGATGCTCTGCGGCCGAATGTAATTCCCGAGCCACGGCCTGCCGCGTGACCGCCTGATCACGGGCGACGACCCGATCGCGCAGGAAACCGAACAGCACGCCGAAACCGGACTCCAGGCCCAGCTGCGCGTCCTGCAAGCGCAGGGCGTGCGCACGCAGCAGCGCCGATACCGGGATCAGGGCGACATCGGTTTCCGCGCGCGTCAGATGGGCTCGGTCGGCCTCCAGCACCTGCCGCCAGTGCGGGTAGAGGTCGGTCTTGGTGAGCAGAACGGCGACCACGGGACACATTTCGCGGATCTGCCGGACGAAGGTGAGTTCGGGTTCGGTGAGCTCGGTGGAGGCATCCGAGAGCACAAGCACGGCGTCGGCGGCCGCGGCCAGGCTGAGCACGCCCGCGGTGCCGGCACTTCCGTGGCCGCCGACGCCAGGGGTATCGATCAGGACGATGCCGTCGGCCAGCAGCTGACTGGGCAGCTCGGCTTCGATCCGCACGACCTGTCTGCCCTGCGCCAGTGGCGTGCGGGTATCGACGGTTCCGATCTCGTCGAACGGGATCTCGACCCGCGATTCGTCGGTACCCGGCGCGGTGAGCACCAGGTACGCCCGCTGCTGCGCGCCGTAGGACAGCTGCAGGGGCAACACGGTGGTCGCGTCGTCGCCGACCCGGCACACATCCAACCCGAGCAGTGCGTTCACGAACCTGCTCTTGCCCTGACCGAGCTGACCGGTGACGACGATCCGGTGCCGCGGGTCGCGCACCCGCACGGCCACCTTCTCCAGACGCCCGACCAGGTCGTCACGGCCCGCGGCGTGGGCCGCCGCGACGGTGTCGGACAACACCGTCGTCAGCGGCACCACGTTCGGTGCGAGAACAGTCATCCCTTCGCCCGTTTCGCTCAGTGGAACAGTCCGTCGGTGTGCACGTCGGCACCGGTGTCGGTGACGGTGCTCGATTCACCGAACAGCGAGGTCTCGGCACCACCGAGGCTGGAACCGTGCAGGCCCGAACCGAATGCGCTCGATACGTCGACGCCGGACCAGGTGTCGGCCGCGGTGGTGACCGCGCCATGCGTGGTGCCGGAAGCATCGATCTGGGTGGTCGAGGTCGACGTGGTCTGGCCGGAGAGGCCGCCGACCGCGGCGGTGCCGCCCTGCGCCGCGCCGTCGACGGCGGAGGTGAAGCCGCCGGTCACCTGGGTGCCGCCGGTGACCGCGCCCGACAGTCCCGCATCGCCGAGTCCGCCGAGGCCGGTCTCGAGACCGGTTCCCGTTTCGGCGCCACCGATCGCGGAACCTGTCAGGCCGGTCTCCACGGCACCGGTCAACCCGGTCTGGGCACCGCCGACGGCGGAACCCGCGAGGCCGGCGCCTGCGTCGGCCACACCGTTGAGGCCCGTGTGGGCGCCACCGGCCAGATCGACTGCGCCGTTCACTCCTGCCTGCGCACCCGAGGCGAGCGAACCGGTCACGTCGGTGCCTACAGTCGTCGCGGTCTCGAGGCCGCCGTGCAGACCGGTGGTCAGCCCGATGCCCGACGTGGTGGACAGCGCTGATTCCACTCCGGTCGTGATCTGTCCGGAGCCGCCGCCGGTGAGCAGTTCGTCGACCCCGAACCCTGCCCCACCTGTGAAGCCACCGGTCAGATCCGTACCCGCCGACACTGCGCCGCCCAACCCGGTTTCGAGACCGGTGCCCAGGTCCGCGCCCGCGCCGACCACGCCGTCGAGACCAGTGATCGCCGACGTGGTGGCGGCCGCGCCCAGCCCGCCGGCGGCCTGCGCGCCCGCGTTGGCTGCGGCGCCGAGCCCACCGGCAGCCTGCGTGCCCGCGTTGGCTGCGGCACCGAGACCACCGCCGACGCCGGCACCGAGTCCTCCCGCGGCGGTGGTCGCACCGCTCAGACCGGCATCGAGACCAGCGGCGACATCGACCGCACCATCCAAGTCGGTGGCGATATCGCCACCCACGGCTAACGCCCCGCCGAGACCAGCACCCGCACCGACCGCACTCGACAACGCGCCACCCAGACCGGCACCGGCCGCACCGGTCAGCTCGCCACCGAGACCGACTCCGGTACCCACCGCGCCGTCTAGACCAGCGGCGAGATCCGCGCCTGCGCCTGCCGCACCCGTGAGCGCACCGCCCAGACCCACACCCGCACCGGCGGCACCGCCCAGCGCAGCATCCAGCCCGGTCTCGAGTTCGGCCCCCGCGCCGACCGCACCCGTGAGCGCCTCACCGAGACCAGCGCCCGCACCGACCGAGCCGGCCAGGCTGCCCCCGAGACCCGCGGCAAGGTCCGTCCCCGCGCCCACCGCACCCGACAGGGCACCGTCGAGACCGGCACCGATTCCACCGGACAACGTGGTGTCGAGACCCGCACCAAGATCCGCGCCGGCAACCGCGCCGTTCACAGCACCACCCAGACCAGCAGCCAGGTCACCACCAACACCAGCCGCGCCCGTGAGCGCCCCACCGAGACCAGCACCCGCACCGACCGAGCCGGCCAGGCTGCCGCCAAGACCCGCGGCAAGGTCGGTCCCCGCGCCGACCGCTCCCGACAGGGCACCATCGAGACCGGCACCGATTCCACCGGACAACGTGGTGTCGAGACCCGCACCGAGATCCGCGCCGACACCGGCCGCGCCGTTCAGCGCTCCACCGAGACCAGCGGCAAGATCACCACCAATACCCACCGCACCGTTCAGCGCACCGCCAAGACCAGCGGCAAGATCACCACCGACACCCACCGCACCGTTCACAGCACCACCCAGACCAGCAGCCAAGTCACCACCAACACCGGCCGCGCCGTTCAGCGCACCACCCAGACCAGCAGCAAGATCACCACCAACACCCACCGCACCGTTCAGCGCTCCGCCGAGGTTCGCGCCGAGGTCGAGGGCGCTGTCGATCGCGCCGTTCAGGCCGAGGCCCGCGCCGAGGGCGCCGGTCACACCGGCGGCCAGGTCGGCGCCGAGGGCGCCGGTCACACCGGCGGCCAGGTCGGCGCCGAGGCCGGCGTTCACATCGACGTTCGCGCCGGTGACGGCGTCGAGTGCCACATCGAGGCCGGCGCCTACCTGGGCGGCGGCGCCGGCGACGACCGAGGCCACAGCGCCGAGGCCGGCGTCGAGACCGAGGTCGAGTTCGGCATCGGCCGCCGCGGCCGCGGTGACGGCGGCGGCAGCGGTGGCTGTGCCTGCCAGGGCCGCGCTCGTGCTCGCCGCGGCGCCGGCGGCTACGATCGCCTGCAACTGGGAGCCGCCGCTGACCAGCGCGGATTCCGCCACCATGGGGGCGACAGCGGAAATGTCCTCCGGGGTCACCACGAGGCCTGCCTCAGCCAGCGCGAGGCACGGGTTGGCGCAGTAGCCGGCCGCGGCCTCGGGGTCGCGCAGCAGATTGAGGATGAACTCCAGAATCGCGTTCGGTGTCATCGAGATCAGCTCCTCCAGATCATGGGCGGTGACGCCCGATCTGTTTGTCGTTGGAATGTCTTTCACGCTAGGCGGGCCCGTCGTTACAGGTAACGGGGCGAATACCTAGTCCCGCCGGGCGGACCCCATTAGGGGCCGACCACCGATTAGGGGAATTTCCCCGTACTTGCCCCATCGCAGGTAACAGCTGTCCCCTAGCAACCGACAGATCGAGTGGGACGCTGCCATCGGCGATCTCGCTGTACACAAGCGTTTACCGGCCCACCGGAAGTCCTGCGAACGGGGTTGTCCAATGACAGAGCGTCTGGCGCTCGGCATCACTGTCGGAGCGGCGAATTCGGCCGCCGCGGCCACGACAGCCGACGGGACCGGTGCCACCGTTCGCACCCATCGCAGCGCACTGATGCTCGGCGCCGACGGATCGGTGAGCTTCGCCGACACCACGCGCCACCATCGCGGGGTTGTCGTCGACGACTACGTGTCCAGGGTCGGCGATCCGGTGGATCTGCTGGCCGAGGACGGTTCCACCCACGACGCAGCCGATTTGGTCGCCGCCGCGACCCGTGCGCTGATCGCCGAACTCTCCGGTGTCGCCACCGAGGTGCCCACCACCGTCGCGTGCTACCCGGCATGGTGGCCGGAGCACACCGTCGAGGCCGCCAGGTCCGCGCTGGCCCGCGCCGGCCTGCCCGAAGTGACGCTGGTGCCCGAGCCGCTGGCCGCGGTGCGCCGATACGAGATCGAGCACGGACAGCTCGAAGACGGCGCGCTGGTCGTGTACGACCTCGGCGCGAGCGGTTCGACCGTGTCGGTCCTGCGCACCGGCGAGCAGGCCGGACTGCTCGGCACCCCGGTGCACAGCACCGCGATCGCCGGTTCCGAATTCGATCTACTGACCATGCGCTATGTGCTGGCAAATGTTCTGAACGGAAACGACATAGATCCATTCGATCCCGTTGTCGAAGAAGAATTGTCGGCATTGCGAGAACGCTGCAGAATTGCGAAAGAAGAACTCTCCAGAATTACCGCGACGGCGATTCCGGTCGGCATGCTCAACCCCGCGATCCACACCGAACAGGTCCGGCTGACCCGGGGCGAACTCGAAGATCTGCTGCGCCCGATCCTGCTCGACTCGATGAGCCTGCTCCAGGACGCGATGCGCCGCGCCGAACTCACCCTCGGTGATGTCGGCCGGGTGCTGCTCACCGGTGGCGGTGGCGCGATTCCCCTGGTCGCCGAGCTGATCTCGACCGAATTCGGCGTGCCGGTGATCGCCTGCGCCGACCCGGCGACCTGCACGGCACGCGGCGCGGCCGAGATCGCCCTCGATGTCGCCGCGATCAGCGTGCCCACCGAGGCCATCCCGGTCGTGCCGGTAGCACCGGCATCGGCTGCTGCGGCACCGGTTGCCGAGGGACTCGCACTGCCACCGTCCGAGCCGGTACGGACCAAGATGTTCACGGCCAAACGCTCGGCGATCGTCGCGGCGGCGGCCTTGACCATGGCCGCGCTCGCCACCGGCACCCTCGCCCTCGGTGGCGCCACCCAGTTCTCACCCACCGGACCCGCCGAGACCACCGTCGCCCCATCGGTCCCCGGCGCCCCCGCGGCGACCGGCGCGGGCGGTGCGGCCGGCACGGCGAATGCCACGAACTCCGTGGTCACCGACCCGGCCAAGCCGGGTGCCGTCGGCACACCAGCGACATCGGGCGCGATCCCGGTCGGTACGACCGACGCCGGGGTTCCTGGCGGCACGCCCGCGGCGGGAACTCCGGCACCCGCCGGAGCACCCACCGGTGGAGCACCCGCCGACGGAACACCGGCGACAGCGGGCCAGCCAGGCCCCACCGAGCAGCAACCGGCCCAGGCGCCGCCCGCAGGGCAGTCCCCGGCGCCCGCCCCGGCTCCGGCACCTGCCCCCGCACCAGCACCCGCCCCGGCGCCCGCTCCCGCTCCCGCACCGACCCGGCCGCAGGTCCCCACCATCAAGGTCGACCCCGGCGGCCTGCTCGACGACGTGGGCGGCGCGGTCGGCGAAACCCTCGAATCGGGTACGCAACTGCCCGGCAAGGTCCTCGGAGGAAATGGTGGCTGAGATCGCCCACGACACCTTCCCGAATGCCCGAACCATTTTCCGCGATCTCGACAACGCCGACCAGCAGACGGTGCTGCTCTTGATCCGCGGCCGAGCCGGGACCGGAAAGACTTTCCTGCTCGACGCCGTTCGCGCACGCCTGCGTCGCCGCGGCATACCGGTGGTCGAATCCGCCGCCGACGATGTCGAGAACGGGGTTCCCGACCGGGCAGTGCTCGTCGCCGACAATATCCACAGCTACAGCGACGCCGAGCTTCGCGCACTCTGCGAGGCCATCGAAACCGGGCAACGCTCGGTGGTGCTGACCACCCAGCCTCGGCCACACGATCCCCAGCTGCGCGCGCTGGCCGACGCGGTGGCACGCAACGGCCGCACGGTGGATCTGCGAGCACTGGGAAGTGCCCACATCACCTCGTTCGCCAGGGAACTCGGCGTGGCCGTGTCCCAGCCGCTCGCGGCGCGTATCCATCAGCTCACGGCGGGCATTCCCGGCGGTGTCGTCGCGGCGTTGAAGGGCGCCCACGCCGCGTCGCTGGAGACCTGTGAGGCAGCGGTCGACGAAGCCGTCACCGTCTGGACGCGAACGCTGCTGGAAGCGGTCGAACCCGAGTTGCTCGAAACGCTGGTCATCGCGGCGACCGGAACCGGACTGGACGCGACAGAACTCACCGAGGTGCTCGGTGTCGACACCGCCACCGCCCACGACCTGATCGACCGGGCCAGGTCGGGCGCCCTGGTCACCGATGCCGACCTGCTCCTCGCGCCCGCCGTCGGTCCGCTGCGGACGTTGCTCGGCGATCGTCGATATGTCGATGTGCAGCGCAGGCTGCTCACCGCGCGCCTCGACGCGGGTCTGCTCCGTGATCGCACCGCACTGATCCTGGCCGAGTCCGGCGTCGTCGATGCCCGGCTCGCCGAGTTCCTCTGTCGCACAGCCGAGAAATCCGACGAGGCGACCCGCTGCTACGCCGCGGCGGCCGCGGCAGGCGCGGCAATGGAGTCGATCGCGCTGCGCTGGGCCGAGGCCGCCGCGCACGCGGGCGACACCGACACCGCGCTACGCCTGGCCGAACCGCTGCTGACCGCCGAGAACGTCGCACGCGCCGACCTCGTCGCCGCGGTGCGCATCTGCGCGAGCGTGCTCATCCGCCGAGGACTGGTGAGCCGTGCGGCCGGCCTGTACAACTGGCTCGGACCCGACCGAATCGGCGCCGACTGGGCGCCTGCGGCGATGGTCCTCACCCTGGCCGGTGAACAGGCCGGCGCCGCGCGCATGTCCGAAGCAGCACAGCACTGGCCGCCGACCGAGGCCGACGCGGGCGCTCGGCTGATCGCGGGCGCGCTCGACGAATCGCTCGACCCGCACGGAACCGGAACGGCCGCGGCGATTTCCGCCCTGATCCAGGCGGGCAACACCGACACCGGCGACGATCGCTATCTGCCCTGCTCGGCGGTCTCTATCGCCACGCTGCTCTGCCTCGGCAGCGGCGAGCCCCGTCGCGCCGGTGACGCGCTGCGCCGGGCGGCGGGCATGGGTGGTGGCCGGCAACTTCCGGTGCTGACGGCGTGGACCGCACTGCTCGGCGGCGACGAACGCCGTGCCGCGAGCACTCTCGCCGAGATCGACATCCCCGCCCTCGCGCCCCGCGATCAACTCCTCGCCCACGCCCTGACCGTGGGACTGGCCCGGCGCGCCGGCGATCACGCCGCCCTGGCTCGCGCGTGGCACGCGGCCTGCCCACTGTTCGACGAGCTGGAAGCCGACCTGTTGAGCCTGTTGCCGATCGGCGAACTGTGGCTGGCCGGTATCCGCCTTGGCGACGCGCGCCGGATCGAACCGCTCGTCGATGCCGCCAGGGTGCTGGTCCGCAAAGTGGGCCGCGCACCCGCCTGGACCAATTCCTTTCACTGGTACGGCGTGCAGGCCGCGCTGGCCGACGAGTCGCCCCGAGCGCTGCTGCCCCACGCCCACGCGCTGAAGACGGCGGCGGAAGCGGGTGACCGGCAGGCCACCGTGCTGGCCGACGCCGGGCGCACCTGGGTGCTCGTGCTGCGGGGGCAGGTGGCTGCGGCCGATGTGGAGGCCGCGGTCTCGGCACTGGCCGAGCTCGGGCTCACCTGGGACGCCGCCCGCCTGGCCAGCGAGGCAGCCCTCGCGGCGAGCGACTCGACCACCGCCACCGCCTTGCTCAAGCTCGCGCGTTCGGTGCGCACGCAAGCCCAGCCGGTCGAGCCGCTGCGACCGACCACACAACCACAGCCGCCCGCAGCCGGTCCCACGCCCCTGACCGGCGAGTCCGGCGCACTGAGCGACCGGGAACGCGAGGTGGCCGAGCTGGTCCTGCTCGGTCTGACCTATCGCGAGATCGGCGCGAGGCTGTACATTTCCGCGAAGACCGTAGAGCATCACGTCGCGCGGATCCGACGTCGACTAGGCGCGCGCTCACGATCGGAATTACTGTCAATGCTGCGCGCGATGGGACACGGCCGATTGCTGGTGTGACTCGCGCGGACGATGTCGACGCCGAAGTGAGGGGTGTTCCGCCGATGGCCACTGGGGTCGGCCTGCGTATCGCCGATGACGAATGTATCGCCGCGGTGGTCACCGAGGACGGCACGGTTCAGGTGATCGAGCGTGCTTCGGTTCTGCACATGTCCGACGACGGTGACGCCGCCCTCGGCGGACCAGCTCCCACCGGGCATGCCCACTCGATCGCCGGTTTCGTGCGCGCGATCGGGGATCCGGCCGGTGTCGATGTCGACGGCGGCGAGGCCTACCGTGCCGAAGACCTCCTCGCGACGGCGATGTTCTGCCTGATCGATCTCACCACCGAGCACCTCAGCGGCCCGGCCGAGTTCTACGCCACCCACCCCGCGGCCTGGTCGACCGAGGTCGTGCGCGGCGTACGCGAGGCTTTGGACTATCTGGGCTTGAAGTCCGTGGCCCTGCTCGGCGAGGACGAGCTGCCCCAGCCCGCGAACGGCGCCGATCCCGGTAAGACCTTCGCCAACGCCGCCGCCCAGGCGGCGCTGGTCGCGGTGCTGGCCACCCCGGCCGGCGCGACCCCGCCCGACCCGATCGTCACCGAGAACGCCACGATCGCCACCGATGTGATGCCCGCGCTGCCGCCGCCCGCGGTGACCGCGCAGGCATACTCGGCGGCGCTGCCGGTCTCACCGCTGCCGACGAAGGCGATGGCGCCGATCGCGCCCGCCCCGATCGCGGAGCCCGCGGTGGTGCCCGCCCGCGAACCCGCGCGCAACAAGACCCCGCTGCTGATCGCCGCCGCCGCGCTCATCGGCCTGCTGCTCGGCGGGGTCGCGGTCTCGGTCCTGATCCGCGATTCCGAAACCGTCGCACCGCCGACGATTTCCGATGCCAGCCCGGAAACGCTGTCGCCCACCTCGGCGCCCGCGCCGCCTCCGCCGCCGGTCGTCGAGTCGACCACGCCCCCGCCGGTCACCACGACCGACGAACCGGAGCCGACGACCACCGAGGCGCCGCCGACGACCACCCCGGAGCCGACCACCACCCCGCCGACGACCCCACCGAGCCCCACCACCACCAAGCCCCGGTCGCCCTTCGGGACCTACCCGCCGGGCTATCTCCCCGCGCCCCTGACCATCCCGGGGCAGCGCTGAATCCAGCAGCCGGACGGTAACCGCGCCAGCTGGGCGAGCGTGCCCTAGAGTGATGCGCTGACCGACATGATCGCCGCCGGCGGTGTTCTCGGTCACTGGTTGTCGACGAAGGGATTTCATGCGCAAGTTGGTGGCGCGTCGCGCCGCGGTCAAGGCAGCCTCCGCCGGGTTCGCCGCGACTGTTCTTCTCGCACCCCTGCTCGGATCCGGCATCGCGTCATCGGAACCTGCTGCGCCACTACAACTTTCGGCCGATGCGTTACCCGGTGAATTGGTGACCGCACTGTCGCGTGACCTCGGGATGACCCCCACCGAGTACCTCGATCGTGCCGCGCGCGCCCAGCAGTTGCGCGACTACGCGACCGACTTCCGCGCCGCGAACCCCGACACCTTCGCCGGCGCCTGGCTCACGCCCGAGGGCAAGGCCGTCGTCGCCACCACCGATGCCGAGGCGGGCAAGCTCGTCACCGCCGCCGGCTACCAGACTCACCTCGCGCCGATCTCGGCCGGCGGGCTGGAAGGCGCGCTGGTGCAACTGAGTCAGTGGGTCGCCAGCCTGCCGCCCGCGATCTCCGCGCCGATCAGCTCGATCGCGATCGACGTGCTCAACAGCCAGCTCGTGCTCAACGTGGCCAACACCGGCACCGGCCACATGCTCAACCTGCCCACCCTGATCGCCACCATCAAGGTGGTGCTCTCGCCCGGCGGCGGCGGCCCGGTGGAGTACAAGCCGATGGGCGGCGACACCTACATCACCGCGAAGAAGGACCTGCACGACGCCGACCTGCGCGGCGTGGACGTCTGCTCGTTCGGGTTCAACAGCACCGACGCCGCGGGCAACGCGCTCAATATCTCCGCGGGCCACTGCAACCCGAACGTCGACAACGGCGGCACGGCCTCGGTCTACGTCCCGAACGTGCGCGACATCCCCAACAGTCCCGAAGTCGGCACCTTCGCCCGCGCGGTACTCGGCGGCCCCGCCTCGCTGGACTACTCGGTGATCAAGCTCAACGAGCGCGCGGTGAACGCGGGCATGGACCAGCCTCGCGTGCGCGGCGCCGAGGGCACCACCCTGACGATCACCGGCACCGCCGAACCCGTCACCGGCGCACCGGTCTGCAAGACCGGCCAGTCCTCCACCTTCACCTGTGGGTTCGTCTCGGCCGATCACGTGGAGACCCAGCTGTTCACCGAGGCGGGCGTCAGCAAGACGATCCGCGGCTTCGCCAGCACCGCCTGCACCCTCGGCGGCGACAGCGGTGGCGCCATCGTGTCCGGCACGCTCGCCCTCGGCATCACCAGCGGCTCGAACGCCTCTGGTGCGCCCAACTGCACCGAGGCCAACACCCAGCTCGCCCCCTACGGCGGCACCGCGTCGCTCGGCGTCCCGATCCGGCCCATCCTGGCCGACATCGAGGCCACATCGGGCGGCGGCCTCGGCACCGGAATCATGGTGCGCACCAAGCCCAACGCGGGCTGAGCGGGGACAAATCACCGACCGGACCGGGTGAGCGAAATCTCTTGCCCGGTCCGAGTAGGCATAAGTCGCTCGAGCCCATATAGTTCCGATCATGCTCCTGCCACGTATGGGTCGTACCCCGTCCGCGCGAAGCTCGAGAAGAGCTCGGAAATCGATAATCGCCGCTTCGGCGGCGTTTCTGCTGTTCGGCCCCACGATGGCGGTTGCCGACGCGCAGCCCGCGCGCGCAGATCTGCCCGCCCAGCTCATCGAGGCGGTCACCCGGGATCTGAAGATCTCCCCCGACGAATACCTGCGCCGCGCCGATGTCGCGCAGCAGGTCGCCGCGTTCTCCACCACCGCGCAGCGTCAGTTCCCGCAGGTCTTCGCCGGTTCCTGGCTGAGCGACCAGGGCAACGCCGTCATCGCGCTGTCGCACGGCCCCGGCGCCGACCAGGCCCGGGAAGCCGCGCAGTCGGCCGGTTTCGAGGTCCGCAACGTCGCCAAGAGCGAGTCCACCCTGCGCGGCGAGAAGACCGCCTTCGAGAACTGGCTCGCCGCCGCACCGCCGGAGATCTCCGCGCTGGTGCGTGGCGTCGTCGTCGACACCGTGAACAACTCGATCGCGGTCCGCGTGCAGCAGGCCGGGCTCCCGCTGCCCAGCTTCATCGACCCCTCCCGCGTCATCGTCACCGCACCGCCGGTGGCGGGCGAGCGCGTCGACCTGACCGCCACCCCCGTCGCCGGTGACGGCAACGGTGCGCTGGCAGGCGGCGACGGCTACGCCTCGGTGATCGGCCGCAGCTCGCTGCGCTGCTCGCTCGGCTTCAACGGCACCGACCGCTCCGGCAACGTCATCAACATCTCGGCGGGCCACTGCAACCCCGACATCGAGTCGGCGGGCACCGGCAACGCCGCCGCCGTGTACGAGGTCAACGGCGACCGTGCGGGCGCTCAGCTCGGCACCTTCCAGAAGTCGGTGCTCGGTGAGCAGGACTACTCGATCATTCGCGTCAACGACAATGCGCGCGCCCGCTTCGAGAACAACCTGGTCCGCATCCCCGGCCAGGCCCCCATCGCCGTCGACGGCGTGGCCACCCCCGTGGTCGGCGCCCCCGTCTGCAAGTCCGGTGCCCGCACCGGCTTCAGCTGCGGCGTGATCAACGGTGTCGACCAGACCGTCCAGGTCGGCGACCGCCAGCTCACCCAGAGCTTCTCGGCCAACATCTGCGCCCTCCCCGGCGACTCCGGCGGCGCCATCGTCACCGGCCGCCTGGCCCTCGGCATCTCCAGCGCCTCCTCGGTCGCGGATTTCCCGATCTGCGAGATCCCGAACATCATCGGTGCCATCACCGGCGACACCCCCCAGCTGTTCGCCCAGCCCCTGACCGTCGTCCTCTCGGACAACCCCGGTCTGTCGGTCCGCACCAACTGATCACCACCATGTAGGCACAGAGCAGCCCCGAAAAGGCCGGTAGCACTCCCGCTACCGGCCTTTTCGGCTGCCTAGGCACCCTCCCCCGAGTCTTCAGCGTGTCGTCCGGTAGCTCGACCGTCAGCCCTCGGCCTTACGTCATGCGCGTATCGGCTGGGAGGTGGCTGCGGAGTTACCCCTGTCCGCACGTGATCAGCGGGTCACCCCCGCCACCCAACCCCCACCACCTCCGCACAGCCCCCCAACCAGGCGCCTACCGCACTAAAAACATCCACACCCGCCTCGTACCTCTGACTCGCTACCGCACCCCAGCCACGCCCTCCACCCAAAGTCCGCCGCACCACCGCCCTACCAGCCCCAACCTCCACCCAAAGACCGCCACACCACCGCCCTACCAGCCCCAACCTCCACCCAAAGTCCGCCGCACCACCAGCCACACCGTGCACCCCGGGTCCGCCATGACCGCACTCCCAACCCCGCCCCCGCGACCCCTAGGGAGCGGCGGCCACGAAGTGGCCGGTCCGCGGCCGGGCCGCCGGTTAGGCGCCGCGGAGATGCGACGAAGGAGCGATTCCGCGGCGCCTAAC
>NZ_JBHTUD010000025.1:4560-81559 GCF_042794235.1 Nocardia sp. NPDC056541 | reverse complement strand
GCCGATGGTACTGCACTCGACAGGGTGTGGGAGAGTAGGACACTGCCGGAACATCTTTGCGAAAGGCCCTCCAACTTCGGTTGGAGGGCCTTTTTTGCGTTCCCGGAAACCCTCGGGGACCACTATGTCCGATTCCTGTGTGGGCCAGGTCACCCTGGAGTATGTTGTCGAGAACAACATTCGCTCCAGCTCAACCGCCCACAGGCGGTGGTTCCACGAAAGGCCCACGCTCATGCGTCAGGGGATCTTCGGCATCGCGGCCGTCTCGATCGCACTTCTCACTTCGCTCACCGCCTGCGGCGACGACACTTCGAACTCCTCGGGAAGTGGCGGCGCCAAGATCGGCGTCATCCTGCCCGACAGCAAGACCTCGGCGCGGTGGGAGACGGCGGATCGCAAGTACCTCCAGCAGGCGTTCGACGCCGCGGGGATCAAGGCCGACATCCAGAATGCCCAGGGCGACAAGAACGCCTTCCAGACGATCGCCGATCAGATGATCACCAATGGCGCCTCGGTGCTGATGATCACCAACCTCGACAGCGGCACCGGCAAGGCCGTCATTCAGAAGGCAAAAGCGCAGGGCGTCACCGTGATCGACTACGACCGGCTGACTCTCGGCGGCGGTGCGCCGTATTACGTGTCGTTCGACAACGTGAAGGTCGGACAGCTCATGGGCGACGGCCTCGCGAAGTGCTTGGCCGACAAACAGGCGGCCAAGCCGGTGGTCGCCTACCTCAACGGCGGCCCGACCGACAACAACGCCGCCCTGTTCAAGAGCGGTTACGACGGCGCGCTGAAGCCGAAGTTCGACGCGGGCGAATATGTGAAGGGCCCCGATCAGGCTGTTCCGGAATGGGACAACACCAAGGCGGGCACCATCTTCGAACAGATGCTCACCGGCACGCCGAACCTCGGCGGCACCGTCGCGGCCAACGACGGGCTGGCCAACGCGGCCATCGCGGTGCTGAAGAAGCAGAAGCTGAACGGGCAGATCCCGGTGACAGGTCAGGACGCCACGGTCCAGGGTCTGCAGAACGTCCTGGCCGGTGATCAGTGCATGACCGTGTACAAGGCGATCAAGCTCGAGGCCGCCGCCGGCGCGAAGCTGGCGATCGCGCTGGCCAACGGGGAGAAGGGCGAGGCGCCGAGCACTGTCGACGATCCCGAGGCGAAGTCGAAGGTGCCCGCGGTGCTGCTCGAGCCGAAGGCGATCTTCAAGAACAACGTGAACGACGTCGTGGCGGACGGCTTCGTCGACAAGGCCGAGCTGTGCACCGGTGAGTTCACCAAGCTCTGCGCGGACAACGGCGTCCGCTGATGACCGACACCCCGCTCATCGAATTGCGCGGATTAGAGAAGAGTTTCGGCCCGGTCCATGTCCTGCACGATATCGACTTCTCCGCCTACCGCGGTGAGGTGACGGCCCTCGTCGGCGATAACGGCGCAGGAAAGTCGACCCTGGTCAAATGCATCGGCGGCACCCATGCGATCGATGCGGGCGAAGTGCTGTTCGACGGTGAGCCGGTGCAGATCGGCAATCCGCGAGACGCGGCCGAACTGGGGATCGAGATCGTCTACCAGGATCTCGCGCTCTGCGACAACCTCGACATCGTGCAGAACATGTTCCTCGGCCGGGAGAAGAAGCACGGCCTCGTGCTCGACGAATACGGCATGGAGGAGCTCGCGGGTGCGACCCTGGCCGGGCTGTCGGTGCGCACGGTGAAGTCCGTGCGTCAGAAGGTGGCCAGCCTGTCCGGCGGACAACGCCAGACCGTCGCCATCGCCAAGGCCGTGCTGTGGAACAGCAAGGTGGTGATTCTGGACGAGCCGACCGCGGCGCTCGGCGTCGCCCAGACTCAGCAGGTTCTCGAACTGGTACGCCGCCTGGCCGACAAAGGTCTTGCGGTGGTGCTGATCTCGCACAACATGAACGACGTCTTCGCGGTGTCGGATCGGATCGCGGCGCTGTACCTGGGCCGGATGGCCGCACAGGTACGGACCGCCGACGTGACGCATTCGCAGGTCGTCGAACTGATCACCTCCGGCCGCAGCGGGAGTCTCGGAATCGGAGTGCAGGCATGAGCGCGGTTGTCACGGACAAGGCCGCCGAGCCCGCCGCACCGGTGACCGAATTGGTCAGCGGCTATGTCGCGCGGATTCGTGGCGGCAACATGGGCGCCTTGCCCTCGGTTATCGCGCTGGTGGTGCTGTCGGTCGTGTTCTGGATCGCGCGGCCGGTGTTCATGACCCAGGGCAATATCGCGAACCTGCTCACCCAGGGCGCCGCCATCGCGGTGATAGCCATGGGTTTGATCTTCGTGCTGCTGCTCGGGGAGATCGATCTGTCGGCCGGCTTCACCAGCGGTGTGTGTGCCGCGGTGCTCGCGGTCCTGCTCACCGACAAGGGCTGGCCCTGGTACGCGGCGGTGCTCGTCTCGTTGCTCACCGGTGTGGTGATCGGGCTGACCATCGGTGCGATCGTGGTGAAGATCGGGGTGCCGTCGTTCGTCGTGACGCTGGCCGCGTTCCTGGCGCTGCAGGGCGTGGCACTGAAGATCATGGACAACGGCCGCAACATCTCCATCCACGACGAGACGATCCTGGCGATCGCCAACAAGAATGTGCCGCCGCTGCTGGGCTGGGTCATGTACCTGGTGCTGGTGGGTGGGTTCTCGTTGGTGCAGTACCGAAAGTTGCGAGCGCGCACCACGCTGGGGCTGACCGGCGAGACGGCACCGGTGGTCGCGTTGCGGATCGCCACGGTCGCGGTGGTCGCGGGGATAGCGGTGCTGGTGCTCAACGACGAGCGCAGTCGCAATCCGGAGGTCAACTCGCTGCAGGGCATGCCGATCGTGGTGCCGATCATCATCGCGTTGTTGCTGCTGTGGACCTTCGTGCTCAATCGCACCTCGTTCGGCAGGCATGTCTACGCGGTCGGCGGCAGCGTGGAAGCGGCTCGGCGCGCGGGCATTCCGGTCGACCGGATCAAGATCAGCGCCTTCGTGCTGTGCTCGACGATGGCCGCCGTCGGCGGATTGATCGCGGCCTCGCGGGCCAACTCGGTCGATCCGAACACCGGCGGTTCCGATGTTCTGCTCACCGCCGTCGGTGCGGCGGTGATCGGTGGGACCAGTCTGTTCGGTGGTCGTGGCCGGATGCTCGATGCGGTACTCGGTGCCGCGGTGGTCGCGGTGATCAACAACGGGATGGGCCTGATGGGCTACAGCGCGGGCACGAAATTCGTTGTGACAGGATTTGTCCTGCTGCTCGCGGCGGGGGTGGACGCGCTGTCGCGCAAGCGTTCGCTGCCAGGAAGTTGACCATCGACCGGGAAGGCTGGGCCGGATGAGGGCTGCACCCGCCCCGGACGAGATCCGAACACGTAACCTCGCCGTGCTGTTGCGCCACGTCCATCTGAGCGGGCCGGTCTCGCGGGCGGAGCTGGCCGAGCGAATGGGCCTGAACCGCAGCACAATTCTGGCGCTGACCACCGATCTGGCCGCTGCCGGGCTGGTGAGTGAGCAACTGCCACGCCAGACCGGGAAGGCCGGTCGGCCGTCGCTGGTGGTGCGGCCGGAGTCGGAGCGGGTATTCGTGCTCGCGCTGGACGTCGGCGCGGACCGGCTCGCGGTAGCGCGGGTCGGTCTGGGCGGTGTGATTCTCGACCGGCGTGAAACGCCGCGTGAGAGTGCGGCTTTCGATCCCGACGAAGTGATCGAATCCCTGGCGGTGCTGGCCGAGACGATGATCGACACCGCAGGACGCGACAGTGTCTGCGTGGGTGTGGGTCTCGCGTTCTGCGGGATGGTTCGGCAGGGCGACGGTGTGGTGCGGTACGGGCCGAACATCGGCTGGGTGGATGTGCCGGTGGGCGCGAAACTGTCCGAGCGGCTCGGTGTTCGGGTCGTGGTCGGCAACAACGCGAATCTGGGAGCGCTCGCCGAGCGTGAGCGGGGTGTCGGTGCGGGGGTGTCGGAACTGATCTACCTGCACGGTGAGGTCGGCATCGGTGGTGGCGTCATCATGGGTGGTGAGTTGCTCGGTGGTGAGGGCGGCTACGGCGGCGAGGTCGGGCACATGATCGTCAACCCCGGCGGGCGGACGTGCCGGTGTGGTTCACGTGGCTGCCTGGAGGCCGAATCGGGGGAGCTGGCGTTGATCGCGCTGGCGGGGCGGGCCGACCTCACCGGCCGGGCAGCGGTCGAGGCGATCGTCGACGCGGCGGCTCGCGGTGACGCGGTCGCCCGCGACGCATTGCACCAGGTCGGGGACTGGCTCGGCTACGGGGTGGCCAATCTCGTCAATATCTTCAACCCGACGATGGTCGTGTTCGGTGGTGTCCTGCGCGAGATCTACCTCGCCTCGGCCGCGCAGGTCCGCAGCCGGTTGGCGGAGAACGGACTACTGGCCGTGCGCGAACGTGTTCGTCTGCGGACCTCCGCGCTGGCCGACGACGCGCCGCTGATCGGGGCCGCGGAACTGGCGTTCGCCGACGTGCTGACCGACCCACTCCAGACACTGGCGCGTAGCTCCGGCAGGTGATCGATCGGCGCCGGTCTCGCGACTATCGTGAAGGAATGGCGACCACAAGGATCGGCACGCAGATCAATGCGCCGCGCTCGACCGTCTACCGCCTGATGTTGGACGCCGACGCGGTCGCGGCCTGGATGCCCCCGCCCGGGATAACGGCCGAAGTGCATCGGTTCGAGCCGAAAGAGGGCGGATCGTTCTCGATCACCCTCACCTATGACGAGCCGACGGCCACGGGTGAGACGCGGCCGCCGCACCGCGACGCCTGTTTCGGGACGTTCCGCACGCTGGTACCGGATGAGCAGATCATCGAGGTGCTGGAATTCGTCACCGAGATCCCGGACATGACCGGTGCGCAAACCGTGACGTTCACCCTGACCGACGCCGACGGCGGCACCTACCTCGACACGGTGCACGAGGGGGTTCCGCCGGGGCTGAGCTCCGCCGACAACGAGAGGACCTGGCACCAGTCGTTGGCGAAACTGACCGCGCTGGCCGAGCGGGAATCGCGCGACTGACCGCAGACCCACGCGGAGTCGTGCCCTTCAAATCATAGAAACGCTAATGGTGTTCGGGGGCGATCGTGGTTGCTTGAATTCGTCTATGTACCGACCGAACACCTCTCGACCCGGCCTGCGTGGCCGCGCCACCGCCGCACTCCTCGCGATGGCAACCGTTGCGACGCTCGGCCTGACCGGCTGCGCGCAAGGCAACAACACACCGGTCGGCACCCCCGACGCGCCACTGCCCACCGAGGTTCCACCGGGGACCACGCTCGTCGTCGCCGATCAGTCGGAACGTCTGCAATCGGCGCTGCGGCTGTCCGGTGAGCTGGACAAGCTGCCGTTCAAGATCGAGTTCGCGAACTTCGTCGGCGGCCCGGCCATTCTCGAGGCGTTCCGGGCAGGCGCGGCCGACGTCGGTCAGGTCGGCGATGTGCCGCCGATCCACGCACTGGCCGCCGGCCAGGACGTCCCGATCATCGGCTCCTATCAGACCAACCCTCAGGCGCTGAAACTCGCTGTCGCGCCGGGCCGTTCGATCAGCAAGCTCGCGGATCTGAAGGGCAAGAAGATCGCCTACGCCGAGGGCACCGCCCAGCAGGCGGCGGTGCTGAAGGCGCTTACCAAGGCGGGTCTGAAGCCCACCGATGTGGAGCTGGTCCGGCTGCAGCTGGCCGAGTTCCCTGACGCGGTCCGCACCGCTCAGGTCGACGTCGCGCCGCTGATCGAACCCAACGTGACCCGGTTCCTCCGCACCGAGGGCGCCTCGCTGATCCCGGACTCGGAGACCACGGGCATCTACAGCGGCCTCGCCTACCTGTACGCGCGCCGGGCGGTGGTCCAGGATCCGGCGAAGGCCGCCGCGACCCGTGCTCTGGTCGGCGCGTTCGTGCGGGCCTGGCAGTGGACCAACGCCCACCGCGAGGAATGGGCCACCCGCTACTACGTCGGAAGCCAGAAGGTCAGCGCCGACGATGCCAAGCGGATCGTCGAATCGCTGGGCACCTACACCTTCCCGCACTTGGACCAGCAGTTGATCGCTCGGCAGCAGACCACCGTCGACGCGATCGACGCCGTGGGCGAGCTGCCCAAGAAGATCAAGGCCGTCGACGGTTTCGACCTGCGCTTCGACGCCGCGGTCACCGAGGCGGTCACTGCCAGCGGAGCCGCGTTCGCACCGGCGGTGAGCTGATGGCCACCATCGATGCCGGGGCGCTGCGCAAGCTCAGGACCAGCACGGCCCCGGTCGAGGCACTCGCCCCACGCCGGCGAGGCCGGCGCAGACTGGGACCCGGCAAGCCGATCCCGTTCGGCTTCGCCCTCGGTCCGGTTCTGCTCATCGGTACCTGGGTTATCGGCTCCGCGATCGGGGCCATCGACCCGGAGACCCTGCCCGCGCCGTGGACCGTCGCGCAGACCGCGGGCGAGCTGATCGCCGACGGACGATTGCAGTCCAATCTGCTGACCTCGCTGCAGCGCGCCGTGATCGGCCTTGTTCTCGGTGTGGCGATCGGCGTGGTACTCGCGCTGGTCGCGGGGCTGAGCCGGATCGGTGAGGCGGTGGTCGACGGTCCCGTGCAGATCAAGCGGGCGATCCCGACGCTGGCACTGATCCCGCTGTTCATCGTCTGGTTCGGGATCGGCGAGCAGATGAAGCTGATCGTGATCACCACCAGCGTGCTCATTCCGATCTACATCAATACCCACGCCTACCTGCGCAGTGTCGACGCGCGCTATGTGGAACTGGCCGAGACGGTCGGGCTGTCGCGGTGGGGCTTCCTGCGTCGCATCGCGTTGCCGGGCTCGTTGCCGGGCTTCTTCCTCGGACTGCGGCTGGCGGTGACCATTTCCTGGTTGGCGCTGGTGGTGGTCGAACAGGTCAACGCGACCAGCGGCATCGGCTACCTGATGACCCAGGCGCGCACCTACGGCCAGATCGACGTGATCGTCGTCGGTCTGGTGATCTACGGGCTGCTCGGACTGTTCGGTGATCTCGCCGTGCGGGCAACGGAACGAAAGGTGCTGGCATGGCGACAGACACTGGGCGACTGAGCTCCGACGAGCGGGTCGTCGTACGCACCCGCGCCCTGACCCGCGGCTTCGGCGAGCGAATCGTCTTGAACGGCATCGACATCGAGATCCGGCGTGGCGAGTTCGTCGCGCTGCTCGGGCGCAGTGGTTCCGGCAAGAGCACGCTGCTGCGGGCACTGGCCGAACTCGATTCCGACGTGCCCGGATCCGGCGACCTGACGGTGCCGACGCAGCGCGCGGTGGTGTTCCAGGATTCGCGGCTGCTGCCATGGGCGCGGGTACTCGACAATGTGGTGCTCGGGCTGACCGGCCGCGACGCGCAGCAACGCGGGCGCTCCGCACTGGCCGAGGTGGGGTTGGCTGGGCGGGAAAAGGCTTGGCCACGTGAGCTTTCCGGCGGTGAACAGCAGCGGGTGGCGTTGGCCAGGTCGCTGGTGCGCGAGCCTGAACTGCTCCTGGCCGACGAACCGTTCGGCGCGCTCGACGCGCTGACCCGGATTCGGATGCACGCCCTGTTGCAGGCGCTGTGCGAGCGGCACCGGCCCGCCGTGCTGCTGGTGACCCACGATGTGGACGAGGCCGTGCTGCTCGCCGATCGGGTGCTGGTCCTCGACGAGGGCCGGATCACGATCGACCAACGCATCGAGACCCCGCGCCCGCGCAGACACGCGCACCCGGAGTTCGTCCGGCTGCGCGAGGTGCTGCTGACCGGGCTCGGCGTCGACACAACAGATTCAGAGAAAGTGAAACAGGCCTCATGAGTGCACCGCGTCAACTGAGTCTGAACGCGTTCATCTACCCGTCCGGGCATCATGAGGCCGCCTGGCGGCATCCCGACAGCAGGCCCGACCGCATCTACGACGTCTCCTACTACCAGGAGATCGGGCGCACCGCGGAGGCGGCGAAGCTCGATGCGGTGTTCTTCGCCGACGGTCCCGCCCTGCGCACCGATGTTCGTCACAATGCCGCGCCCGGCTTGGAGCCGATCACGCTGCTCACCGCGATCGCCGCGGCGACAACACATCTCGGTCTGATCGCCACCGCGTCGACCACCTACTACGAGCCCTACAACCTGGCGCGGCTGTTCTCCTCGCTCGACCACATCTCCGGTGGACGCGCGGGCTGGAACATCGTCACCACCGGCACCGATCTGGCCGCGGCCAACTTCGGGCTCGAACGCCACCCGGACCACGCCGAACGCTATGCCCGCGCACGGGAATTCGTCGACGCGGTGGTCGGGCTGTGGGACAGCTGGGAGGACGACGCGATCGTGCTCGACCGCGCCGCCGGTGTGTACGCCGATCCGGACAAGATCCATCCGATCGATTTTGTCGGCGAACATCTCAGTGTGCGTGGACCGTTCAACTCCGCGCGGACACCGCAGGGCCGTCCGGTGCTGGTGCAGGCGGGCGCTTCGAACGAGGGGCGCGCTTTCGCCGGCAAGTACGCGGAGGCGATCTTCACCGCGCATCAACGGCTTTCGGATGCGCAATCCTTCTACGCCGACATCAAGTCCAAGGCCACCGAGTTCGGGCGCACCGCCGACGAGGTGAAGATCCTGCCGGGCATCAGCCCGTTCATCGCCGACACCGAGGCCGCCGCGCTGCGTTTGGAACGTGAGTTCAACGAGCTGACGGTGCCCGAATACGGGCTCAAGCAGCTGGAATCGATCACCGGCACCTCGCTGCGGACCCTCGAGCTCGACGAGCTGGTGCCCGTGGAAGTGTTCGCGGGGGCGGGCGATGTCACCGACAACGCGCGCAGCAGATTGCAGGTGGTGGCGGGGATCGTCGAGCGGGAACGACCGACTTTGCGTGGGCTGCTGCACCGGCTGGCCGGCGCGCGCGGGCACCGGGTGTTCGCGGGAACGCCCGAGCAAGTGGCCGACACCATCGAAGAGTGGTTCACCCAGGGCGCGGCGGACGGCTTCAACGTGATGCCGCCGTACTACCCCGGTGGGCTCGAGGTATTCGCCGAAACGGTGGTGCCGATCCTGCAGGAGCGCGGGCTGTTCCGCACCGAATACACCGGGACCACGTTGCGCGACCACTTCGGGCTCGCGCGCCCGGAAAGCAAGTTCGCCCGCAGTGCCGCACTAGCCGGATGACGGCGGGCTGTAATAGCCGGCCCGGCGCCCGCCGGTCGGTGGTGGCGCCGTGACTCAGCTGCGATCCATGGCGCTGGCGGTGTTCGTTCCGTCCGCCATCTACGGAATCGGTTCGGGCGCCGCGGCTCCCATGCTGCCGCTGCACGCACTCGAACTCGGCGCGTCGGTCGGCACCGCGGGCGTGGTCGTCGCCATGATGGGCTTCGGGCTCATTCTCGGCGATCTGCCCGCGGGCTGGCTGGTGGCGCGCACGGGGGAGCGCAAGGCGATCGCGCTCGGTTCCTTCACCTGCGCGCTGGGCCTGCTCGTGGCCATCCTCGCGCCGAACATCGCCGTGTTCGCCCTCGGGCTGCTGATCAACGGCGCCTCGGGGGCGGTGTGGGGGCTGGCCAGACAGACCTACATCGTGGCCGTGGTGCCGAGTGCCGATCGGGGACGGGCCTTTTCGGCGCTGGCCGGGTGGATGCGGTTCGGGTTCTTCGCCGGGCCCTTCCTCGGCGCGGGCGCAGTGCACTGGCTCGGCCCGGTCGGCGGGCTGTGGATCCAGCTCGTCGCCATGCTCGTCGCGGGTGCGCTGGTGTTCGCCATGCCCGAGACCGAAGGTTCGCCGACAGTGGTGAGCGACAACACGATTCGCTCCGTGGTGGTCGAACATCGCAGGCTGCTCAGCACGCTCGGACTCGGCGCCCTGCTGATGGGAGCGGCACGGGCGGCCCGGCAATCGCTGCTGCCGTTGTGGGCGGTGCACATCGGCGCCGACGCGGCGACCACCAGCATCGTGTTCGGTATCGCGGGCGCGGTGGACGTGCTGATGTCGTATCCGGCCGGAATCTGGCTGGATCGATACGGCCGCAAGGCGATCGGCGTTCCCGCGATGATCGCCTTCGCGGCGGGATATGCCGCGCTGCCGTTCGCGGGGTCGGTGGTCGGGCTGACCGCTGTCGCCGTGCTGCTCGGCTTCGCCAACGGGTTGAGCAACGGCGTGATCATGACCGTCGGCGCCGATGTGGCGCCGCCCGGTCAGCGCGCGGAGTTCCTCGGTGCCTGGCGGCTCACCCACGACATCGGGATGTTCGCGGGCCCGATCGCGGTCGGCGCCATCAGCGCGGTGACGGTGCTGGGCGCGGCGGCGGGAGCGCTCGCGGTGGCGGGGCTCGGCGGAGCGGCCGCGATGTATCGCTGGTTCCCCGGACGCCCGGTCGTCGCGGTGGCGGTGCCGAGGAAGCCTGCCGCGAGTCCGAACGAAACCAGGGAATCGGTGGAGAGCAGTTGACGATGCCGCCGGCGGTAACAGGAAAGCCCAGGGCCAGGCGGGGTCGCGTCCGGTGAGGCCGAGGATGCGGTCGATCAGCGGGGCGGTGGCCGCGACAAGTACCTCGGGGCCGGTAGATACCCATCTCACGGCCCCGATCGGCGGTGTCGTCGTAGGTGTCGCGCAGCAGGTCGTCGTCCCAGTGGGGCGTGCTGCCGCTCGCGCGAGCGAGGTCCCAGCCGTGGACGTCCGGGCGTCGGTAGTGCACCGAGGTGGCCACTGCGGCGCGGTGCTCGCGACGGCGACCGGGAGCGTTCGGATTCGACCGCCCCTACAGTGGAAGTATGTCGTCATTCGATCGGCATCCGTCCACCGTCGCGGACTTCGACGATGCGCGTCGGCGGGATCGGTTGCGTGAAACCAGGCTGGGACACGGGTGGCGCGGTTGGCGCCGGACCAGGCTGGCGGTGCTGCGAAGTCTCGGGGTGCTGCTGGTCGCGATGATCGTGTTCGGGCAGTACTGGGTGCACGATGTGGCGCCCGAACGCGATCGGCTGGCACAGACCACGCCGGAGTTGCTGCCCGCGAATCTGCCTGCGGACGCGCGGGATTGGGATACCGCGGTCGTCGATATGGTGGGGCTCGGGGGAGTCAACGCGGCACCGACCGCCAAGGCACTGCCCGCGCTCAGTCGCCTCGGGGTGGTGTGGGCGGTGCGCTACGACAACGCGGGTATCGACACCAAGGTGATCGCCGAGATGATCGTGCGGGCCGCGCGGTACGGCAATGTGCGCAATATCGTGCTGGTCGGTCACAGCATGGGCGGGATCATCGCACTCGAGGTGGCGCGCCATATCCACCTGGGCAGCGACCGGCGATTGGTGGCCGTCGTGCTGGACTGCACGCCGATGGATCTGGACGCGGTCCGCCCGGAGAGTCGCAGTCGCGGTGCCGATCTGGTGCGGTGGGTGGGCTGGTTGCCCGGGGCGAGGGAGAGCAGGCTCCTGCGCTTCGTGGTCGAGATGTCGGCTCGGCGTGAACGTTTCGCGCAGCGGGACGGACTGTTCTTCGATATCGACTTCCGCGCCATGGGTCAGGCGGCCTCGGAGGTATTGCGCGACAAGATCTTCTCTCGTGATGCCGCCAGCAACGGGTTGATCGAGGCGCAGTTCCTGGCGATCGTGGCCGGCGGCGGCACGGCGGATCTGCGGGCGCTCGGCAAACCGAATCCGGACAAGCGAAACCCGGCGATCGTGTTCATCCGGCCCCGCGAGGCGTCGCGCGATGACGTGGTGGACGTGGAGTATTCGCACAGGGTGCTGATCGAACAGTCCGGCGGCGTCAACGGCACCCTGTCGGTGGTGCGGCCGACTCGGACCGAACACGCGAATCCGATTCAGCGACCCGATGAATACAACGAGGTCATCGAAACGCAGGTACTGCCGTTCGTGCGGCGCTACCAGGAAGCCAATCGCAACGACCCGCCCTGATCAGCGCACCCGGGTCCCGAGGATGGTGCGCACGCCCGCGATGAACAGCTGCAAGCCGAAGTCGAATCGAGCGGTGGGATCGGGCGTGTCGAGCAAGGGGGTGTTGTCCTCGGGCAGCGCGCCGACGGAATCCATCTGCATGCGCGACTGCTCGTCGACGGTCTGGCCGAGCACGTAGTAGAGCAGAGTGTAGGCCGTGAGATCGGCTTCCTCCCTGGTCATTCCGGCCCGGATGACAATGCCCGCCAGGCGTTCACGCGCCTTGCTCGTGGTCAGACGCGAGGCGTAGGTGGCCGAAACCAGTTCGGCGCCGTCGCGATAGGCGAGCAGGCAGTCGCGCAGTCGGTGGGCGAGTTCGGTGAGCTGCGCGGGCCATTCGGTGGCCGTGATCGGCTCGTCCATCGGAGCGAGAATCCGGTCGGCCACCGCGCCGAGCAGGGACTGCTTGTCCTTGACGTGCCAGTACAGCGCCCCCGGCTGCACCTGCAGCGAGCCCGCGAGCCGGCGCATCGTCAGGTCGGCGAGCCCGTACTGATCGAGAATCGCGACGGCGGCATCGACCACATCCGTCTTCCGCAGTTGCACGCGCGTCCTTCCGACGATTTTGCGACCCGAGTGTCGTGACTCACTCGTAGCCGCTACCCTATCCTGAACACCGTTCAAGTTGCACAGCCACGCCGGGTGGATCACACCCACGGCTCGTGCGCACACCCCCGTCGAAGGGACAACACGTCGTGACGCAGGCACCCGTCCAGACCGATATTCTGGCCATCGCCCGTGAGCAGGTGCTCGAGCGCGGCGAGGGCCTCACCGAGCAGCAGGCCGTCGAGGTGCTGCGCCTGGGTGACGAACACCTGGAAGCGCTGCTCGAGCTCGCCCACGACGTGCGGATGAAGTGGTGTGGCCCCGAGGTCGAGGTCGAGGGCATCATCAGCCTCAAGACCGGCGGCTGCCCCGAGGACTGCCACTTCTGCTCGCAGTCGGGCCTGTTCCAGTCGCCCGTGCGCGCGGCCTGGCTCGACATTCCCAGCCTGGTCGAGGCGGCCAAGCAGACCGCCAAGACCGGCGCCACCGAGTTCTGCATCGTCGCCGCGGTGCGCGGCCCCGACGAGCGCCTGATGGCGCAGGTCGCCGCCGGTGTGGAGGCCATCCGCAACGAGGTGGACATCCAGGTCGCGTGCTCGCTGGGCATGCTCAACCAGGAGCAGGTCGACCAGCTCGCCGCGATGGGCGTGCACCGCTACAACCACAACCTCGAGACCGCCAAGTCGCACTTCCCCAAGGTGGTCACCACCCACTCCTACGAGGAGCGCTTCGAAACCCTGCGGATGGTGCGCGAAGCGGGCATGGAGGTGTGCTGCGGCGGCATCCTCGGCATGGGCGAGACCATCGAGCAGCGCGCCGAGTTCGCCGCGCAGCTGGCGTCGCTGAACCCCGACGAGGTCCCGTTGAACTTCCTCAACCCGCGTCCCGGCACCCCGTTCGGTGACCTGGAGGTGCTGCCCGCCGCCGACGCGCTGCGCGCGATCGCCACGTTCCGGCTCGCGATGCCGCGCACCATCCTGCGTTTCGCCGGTGGTCGCGAGATCACCCTCGGCGACCTGGGCGCCAAGCAGGGCATGCTCGGCGGCATCAACGCCGTCATCGTCGGCAACTACCTCACCACCCTCGGCCGTCCCGCCGAGTCCGACCTCGATCTGCTCGGTGAGCTGAGCATGCCGATCAAGGCGCTCAACGAAACCCTGTAAAACGCTGTGTACGATCGAGTATCGACCCAGGTCGGCAGGGATGACGCGACCGTCGAGTCACACTTCACGGAGGCGGTAACCGCATTGGACGAGCGCTACAACCCGTTCACCGGCAAGCGGATCGTGGCCGGGATCGACGATGTCACGCCCGCGTCGGCGACGCTCGGTCTCGAACCACCGCGATTCTGCGAGCAGTGTGGACGCCGGATGATCGTGCAGATCAGCCCGGATGGCTGGTGGGCCAAGTGCTCACGGCACGGCGTCATCGAATCGGCACAGTTGGAACGCCGGTAGTGCTCGGTCGCGGAGAGCGCCCCGAGGTGTTGCGGCGCGAGATCGTCGGCGTCGGCATCGTCATGGCCGTGGTGCTGGTGGCGAGTGCGGCGGCCGGGGTGGTGTGGGGTCTGCTCGCACCGACCGAGCGGTTGCGGGTGACTCAGCCGGGGCGCGCCGCGGTGCTCACCGGCGAGAGTCTGCACCTGTTCGACGCGGTCGCGATGTTCCTGTGCTTCGGTGCGGTGGTCGCGGTGCTGAGTGCGGTCGGGGCGTGGCGGGTGCGGACCACGCGCGGGCCCGCGCTCGTGCTCGGCATGCTGCTCGCCTCGGGGCTGGGCGCTGTGCTGATGATGTGGATCGGGGAATGGGTTGCGGGCGTGCGTCATCCGCGTCCCGGCGATCCGGCGATCGGCCAGATCGTCGCGCTGCCGGCGGAAGTCGGGACCGATCTCGCACTGCTGATCCAGCCGTTCCTGGCCGCCCTGGTGTTGTTGTTCCTCGCCGCGTTGCACCCGGCCGTCGATCTCCATTCCGGCGCGGCCGGGCTGCTCGGCGACTTGCGTCCGGCCGATTTCGGCGACGAGTCCGACGACTACCGCCTGCCCTACGGTGCCGAACAGTATCGGCCGAGCGGCGATTTCGATCCGAGTTCGCAACCACGCGGCTGAGCGGCCATCAAGCGATACCATTTTCGCATAACAGCAGGTAGATACCGGCTGTCGTGTGAGAGGAACGGTCGTGGGATTCATCGGTGGTGGTCCGGTTGTCGAGGAACTGGACGCGAAATTCTGGCGGCTCACCGAACCGCTCACCTACCAGGCCGCGGTCGAAACCTTCACGGTGCCTACCGGATTCCGCACCGACTTCGCCTCGGTGCCGCGCGCGCTGGTCTGGCTGATCCCGCGCTACGGTGTCTACACCAGAGCCGCGATCCTGCACGACTACCTGTGCCGCACAGGCGAAGTCGGCCCCGCCGACGCCGACGGAATATTCCGGCGCAGCCTGCGCGAGGCCGGGGTTTCGGTACCGCGACGCTGGATGATGTGGACGGCGGTCCGCCTCGGCAGCCGGCTTCGTGGGGCGCGTGCGGTCGATGTGCTCGGGTGGTCGCTGATCGCGGTGCCTTCCGTGGTCTTTCTCGTGATCCCGGTGCTGGTGGTCACCGCGGCGCTACTGGTGTTCTGGGTGGTCGAGCTCGGGTTCTGGGCAGTGGGGCGGATCACCCGCCACACTGCGGCGCCGCCGCCGCAACCGCAGATGAAGACCGCCTGATCGCGCATCTCACCCGGAATGGGGGAGGTGGCGGCGCCTTCGCGTGGTTAGCGTTCGGCGCATGTCCGAGCCGAGCACCGACACCGCGCCCCCGGCCCCGCCCGTTGAATGGTCGATTCCGCGCGGTCTGATCGTGCTGCTGTCGCTCGGTGCGGGAGTGGTCACCATCGGCGGCCTGAAGGCCTTCTCCGGCATCATCGGACCGGTCTTCCTCGCCCTCATGTTGACCATCGCGGTGCAACCGATCCAGAGTTGGGCGCGCCGCAAAGGCTGGCCTGCCTGGCTCGGCATGGCCGCGGCACTGGTGGCGGTGGTCGGGATTCTGTTCGGCATCGGTGGGGCGCTGGCGCTGTCGGCGGTGCAGCTGGCCTCGCTGCTGCCCGAATATGCCGACAAGCTCAACGAATTGCTCGACCATGGGCGCGCCTGGCTGTCGGATCTCGGGGTGAGCTCCGACCAGATCCACAAGGCGCTCAGCGGCATCGACGTGGGTAAGGCCGCGAGTGTCATCGAGGAGCTGGTCGGCGGGGTGCTCGGAGTCTTCTCGAATCTGTTCTTCGTCGTGGCGCTGCTGCTGTTCATGGCCGTCGACGGGATGACGATGGACCGCCGGCTGGCGATCGTGGCTCGCGAGCGGCCCGCGATCGCACAGGCACTGGACGATTTCGTCACCGGAACGCGCAAATACCTCATCGTATCCACGGTGTTCGGTGCCATCGTGGCCGTGATCGACGGTGGGGCACTGTGGTTGATGGGGGTACCGCTGCCGATCCTGTGGGCGCTGCTGTCGTTCATCACCAACTACATCCCGAACGTCGGGTTCGTTATCGGCGTCATCCCGCCCGCGCTGCTGGCCCTGCTCGACAGCGGTCCGGTGCTGATGATCTGGGTGATCGTGGTCTATTCGGTGATCAACTTCGTGATCCAGTCGATCATTCAGCCCAAGTTCGTCGGTGACGCCGTGGGCCTCGGAGTCACCATCACGTTCCTGTCGCTGGTGTTCTGGGCGTGGGTGATCGGGGCGCTCGGCGCGCTGCTGGCGATTCCGCTGACGCTGCTGGTGAAGGCGCTGCTGTTCGACATCGACCCGACAACGCGATGGGCGGATGTGCTGATCGGTGCGCCGATCGACCAGAAACCCGCGCCGCGCAAGGAATCCGGCAAGCCGACCGGGGCCCGGGCAGCGGTGGACAAGGAATAGCGGGCGCCGCGGATCGGTTCACCGAAAACCAGTGGAATGCGGTCGGACCCGCTCCCTATCCTGGCAGCATCGTATTTTCGGGGGAGGACCTTGACCATGAAGACCGCAGCCGGGCAATCCACTGAGCCGCCCGCCGAGCGACCCGATCTGGTCGCCTGGCGCCGCCGCCACGCCCTGCGCAGCTCGTCCGCTGCCACCGCGGTGCCCAGCGGGCGCGCTTACCGCCGCTCGCCGAAGCATCGCGATCGCCGCCACGATTCGTGACGCCGCCGGGGCTACTGTGATGCTGTCCGGGTCAGCACCACCAGCGGTAGCGGCTTGTCGACCTTGGCCTGATACTCGGCCAGCAAGGAGTTCTCCGCCAGTGCCCATGCCGCGAACTCGTCGTAGCGCTCGCCGGTGAGTACGTCGGCCGTCGCCGCGAACTTCTCGCCGCCCAGTTCGATCGTCACCCGTGGGTCGGCCTTGGCGTTGTGATACCAGGCCGGGTACCGATCCTCGATGAACGAGCTCACATACATCAGGTCATCGCGATACAGTGCGCCGAGCGGAACCACATGCGGCTTACCGCTTTTGGCGCCCGTCGTCGTCAGCAACAGCAGGGTGGCGCCCGCGTAGTCGCCCCCGACCCGACCCTGGTTCTCCCGGAACTCCGTGATGACCCCGTCGTTCCAGCCCGCCATCTCCTCCTCGGAGAACTCCTTGTTCCAGGGAGCATCCGGGTCGTCATAGGAAGTGGTCTGCTTCGCGTCCGTCGCGTCGTTGTCCATGCTCGCAGTGTGGCACCGGCCACCGACAACTTCCGTCCGTCGACCGGCTGTCACCCCTGCGTGGTCTGCACGGTGATCCGGTAGCCGAGGGTGAGTCCTTTGCCGATGTGCGCGGCTCCGCCCAGATGCAGCCATCGGTCGGTGCCGCCGCGTGGATCGGCCAGATAGGCCGCGCGGACGTAGTCGACACCGGCGGGAAACCCGCCGGCAGCCGAGGACACGGTGCTCATGACATACGCCTCGGCCCACACCTGGGGTTCGGGCTCGTTGCCCGGCAGGGGCGCGACGTGCGGGACGAACGCGCCGAACTCGTCGGCCGGTGCTCGATGGGACTGCAGGAATCGGCCCGTCATGGCGAGTCGCACGATGCCGCTGTAGACGGTGCAGACCGGGGTCAGCCGCAACGGCGGGGCGGGCTGGATATCGCACTGCAATTCGCTCATAGGTGCAGTGTGCACTTCGGTCAGGTCGGGGGACGGAGGGCGGCGAACTCGTCGGTTACTCGCAGGCCGGAGTCGGTGAAGCGGTAGAGCGCCGCGGGACGGCCGCCTGCCCGGCCGGACGGGGCGGTGTCGCCGGTGGGGGTGATCACCTTGCGGCGGGTGAGGACTCGCTGGAGATTGGTGGTGTCCACGTCGTATCCGAGTGCGGCGCAATAGATTTCGCGCAGGGTCGACATGGTGAAAGTGTCGGGGGCCAGGGCGTAGGCGATGTTGGTGTAGGAGAGTTTGGCGGCCAGGCGGGTGCGGGCGTGGTCGACGACGGTGCGATGGTCGAAGGACATGTCGGGCAGATTCGAGACCGGGTGCCAGGTGGTGTCGGACGGGAGTTCGGGTTCGGTGGTGAGGGGGACCAGGCCGAGGTAGGCCGAGGCGATGCGGCGCGGGGCGGGGACGCGGTCGGGATTGCTGAACACCGACACCTGCTCGAGGTGGTGCAGGTCGCGCACGTCGACCTTCTCGGCGAGCTGGCGCCGGGCGGAGGTGTCGAGGTCCTCGTCGTCGCGCAGGCGGCCGCCGGGTAGTGACCACGTGCCTTTCTGTGGATCGAGCGCGCGTTCCCACAGCAGAACCGCCAACTCTGGGTGCTTGGCGCCTCTACCTGCGGAAATGCTCGACGGGAAGCGGCGAACCTGGAACACCGCGGTGAGCGATTCGTGGATGGTGTTACTATGGGGCACGTTTTCGATTGTAAGTCGAAAACCTGGTTTGGTGCGAATCGCGGCGGTGGAGCCGCTCGCACGATGAAGGGAGCCACCATGGCGACGACGACTGCACAGCGGACGCTGATGGATTCGGTCTTCGACGGACCCAGCGGTTACGCGGGTGTCGAAGCGACGCCGGAATGGGCGCAGGAGGTGCGCCGTCTGGCGCGCGAACGCAATGCGACCATCCTCGCGCACAACTACCAGCTGCCCGAGATCCAGGACGTGGCCGACCACGTCGGCGACTCGCTGGCCCTGTCGCGCATCGCGGCCGAGGCCGAAGAGGGCACCATCGTGTTCTGCGGCGTGCACTTCATGGCGGAGACGGCCAAGATCCTCAGCCCGGCCAAGACCGTGCTCATCCCGGACCAGCGCGCCGGCTGCTCGCTGGCCGACTCGATCTCCGCCGACGAACTGCGCGCCTGGAAAGCCGAGCACCCCGACGCGATGGTGGTGTCGTATGTGAACACCACCGCCGAGGTGAAGGCACTCACCGACATCTGCTGCACCTCCTCCAACGCTGTCGACGTGGTCGACTCGATCGACCCCGACCGCGAAGTGCTGTTCCTGCCGGACCAGTTCCTCGGCGCCCACGTCAAGCGGGAGACCAAGCGCGAGAACATGCACATCTGGGCGGGCGAGTGCCACGTGCACGCCGGCATCAACGGCGACGAGCTCACCGAGCAGGCCCGCACCCACCCCGATGCCGAGCTGTTCGTGCACCCGGAGTGCGGTTGCGCCACCTCGGCGCTGTACCTGGCCGGCGAGGGCGCGTTCCCGGCCGAGCGGGTGCACATCCTGTCGACCGGCGGGATGATCGACGCGGCGAAGGCGTCGCACTCCGATCAAGTGCTGGTGGCGACCGAGATCGGCATGCTGCACCAGCTGCGCAAGGCGGCGCCCGGGATCGACTTCCAGGCCGTCAACGATCGCGCGTCCTGCAAGTACATGAAGATGATCACCCCGGCGGCGCTGCTGCGCTGCCTGGTCGAGGGTGCCGACGAGGTGCACGTCGACCTGGCGATGGCCGAGGCCGGTCGCGCCTCCGTGCAGCGGATGATCGCCATCGGTAACTCCGGCGGTGGCGAGTGACCGGCACCGTGCGACCGAATCGGTAACGACGATGACGGTTCCTGTTTCGTGGGAGGCCGAGGTCGACCTGGTTGTCATCGGCGGCGGCGTCGCCGGGCTCACGGCCGCACGCACGGCCTCGTTGCGTGGGCTGCGGGTGCTCATCCTGAGCAAGGGCGGTCCGACCGACACCTCGACCCAGTACGCGCAAGGCGGCATCGCGGTCGTCGCACCGCTCGGTGATTCGGTCGACTCGCACGTGCGCGACACGGTCGAGGCCGGCGCCGGGTTGTGCGAGGTCGACGCGGTGCGTTCGATCGTCGAGGGTGGACAGGCCGCGGTCGCGGCGCTGACCGACCTCGGCGCGGTGTTCGACCTCGGTCGTGACGGCCAGATCTCGCGTACCCGCGAGGGCGGGCACAGCACGCGTCGCATCATCCACGCCGGTGGGGACGCGACCGGGGCCGAGGTGCAGCGCGCGCTCAACGCGGCGGGATTGCCTGTGCTGTTCGGCGCCGCCGCGCTGCGCGTGGTGACCGGCGCCGAGGGCGTGCAGGGTGTGATCGCGGTGTCGGACAATGGGTTCGGCGTCGTGCACACGCCCGCTGTGCTGCTGGCGACCGGCGGTCTGGGACAGCTCTACGCGCTGAGTACGAATCCGCCGGGGGCGACCGGTGACGGTGTGGCGCTGGCATTGTGGGCCGGGACCGCCGTGGCCGATCTCGAATTCGTGCAGTTCCATCCGACGGTGCTCTACACGCCCGGCGGAGTGGGCAGGCGACCGCTGATCAGCGAAGCGGTGCGCGGCGAAGGCGCGATACTCGTCGACTCCCACGGGAACTCGGTGACAGCCGGGCATCCACGTGGTGATCTGGCTCCTCGTGATGTGGTGTCGCGGGCGATCGCCGAGCGGATGCGGGCGCTCGGAACCGACCATGTCTTCCTCGACGCCCGCGCCATCGAAGGGTTCGCCCAGCGATTCCCGACCATCACCGCCTCGTGCCTGGCGGCGGGGATCGACCCTGCGGCGCAACTGATTCCGGTCGCGCCTGCCGCGCACTACCAGTGCGGTGGTGTTCTCACCGACACGCACGGGCGGACCGGTGTCGCCGGGCTCTACGCGGCGGGCGAGGTCGCCAGGACCGGGCTGCACGGTGCCAACCGGTTGGCCTCCAACAGCTTGCTCGAAGGGCTCGTGGTGGGTGAGCGGGCCGGTGCGGCGGCGGCCGAGCGGGTCGGGGTTCGTGCTCGGGTCGAGGAGATCTCCTCGTGGACAGTCGAATTCGCCGACCGTTCGGTGGTGCAGCAGGCGATGACCGCGCATGCCTCCGTCGTGCGTGACGGCGACGGACTCGCGCGGGCACGCAGGCGGATCGACGGTGCGATGTCGGCAGTGTCGTCGCTCGACTCGGCTTCTGCTGATTCACCGGCAGCGGCACAGCATCTGCGTCGGATCGAGGACGCGGCGCTCACCTTGACCGCGCGTGCGCTGCTCGGTGCGGCGGCGGCGCGTACCGAGAGCCGAGGGTGCCACACGCGTGCGGAGTCGCCGGGCGCGGTCGAGGATCAGCGGCACAGCACGGTGATTCGGCTCCGACCGGAGGGCACGCTCGAACTGTCCACCATGCCCGCGGAATGCGGTTCGGTGCCCCTCGGCGTGCGTTGACCAGCGACGTTCCCGGCCGAGTTCACTCGAATCGGGCGGGTCGCAGCTGGAAATCACAGTCGGACAAGCAATATCGGTGGAGTGGTGACCTGCTCCGCCGCTTCGACCGAGGCGCACTGTGCGCCCGAGAATTAGGAGTGCGGTGATGGCTTTGGACGCCACTCTGGACCGTGACGAGCTGCTGACGCTGATCGGCAACGCCCTCGACGAGGACCTGCGCTACGGGCCCGACGTCACCACGATCGCCACCGTTGCCGAAGACGCGGTGAGCAAAGCCTCGGTCGTCTCGCGCCAGCACGGCACCGTCGCGGGCCTGGACGTCGGGCTGCTCGTGCTCGACGAGGTCCTCGGCGCGGGCACCTACGAGATCACCGCGCGGGTCGCCGACGGCACCCGGGTGGAGCCCGGCACCTCGGTGCTGAGCATCGTCGCCCCCACTCGCGGCCTGCTCACCGCCGAACGAACCATGCTCAACCTGGTGTGCCACCTGTCGGGCATCGCCACCGCCACCGCCGCCTGGGTCGACGCCGTCGACGGCACCGGATGCGAGATCCGCGACAGCCGCAAGACGCTGCCCGGCCTGCGCGCTCTGCAGAAGTACGCGGTCCGCGTCGGCGGCGGCGTCAACCACCGCATGGGGCTGGGCGATGCCGCCCTCATCAAGGACAACCACGTGGTGGCCGCCGGTTCGGTCGTCAACGCCCTGCGCGCGGTCCGCGCACTGGCACCCGACATCGCGTGCGAGGTAGAGGTCGACAGCCTCGAACAACTCGACGCTGTCCTCGCCGAAAACGTCGAACTCGTCCTGCTGGACAACTTTCCCCTCTGGCAGACCCAGGCCGCCGTCCAGCGCCGCGATGCCGCGGCCCCCGCGACGAAACTCGAGTCCTCCGGCGGACTTTCACTCGACCAAGCCGCCGAATACGCGGGCACCGGCGTCGACTACCTCGCCATCGGCGCCCTCACCCACTCGGTCCGCGTACTCGATCTCGGCCTGGACATGTGAGGTCATCTCGAAGCGACGCAGACCTGCGGACCGGCTCTCGTGGTCGGTCGACAGCTCAGGTCTGTGCCCAGGGGCTGCGGTCGGCAGCCGTATGCCACCAAGCCGGTGGTGACGGGTGTGTCGGCTGCGCATCCGGTTGGTCGGGATGCAGGCCCAGGGGGCGCAGGGCCGCGCTACGGATGGCGATACCGACCGCGCAACCGACGCGACCGTCGGCATGCCGGGCTCGCATGAGGTCGACGCGGATGTCGTCGTCGGCGAAGGGCATCCAGTCGATTCCGCGGTCGCGCAGTCAACCGCGCATGGCGCTGATCGGTCGCGGCGCGCTCTCGGTGGCCTCGTAGGTCATCAGCCGAATCCATTCGGGCTCTTCAGCATTCACCTGACCATTGTGACGGACTCGCCGGGCGAAATGTGGCGGCGGGACAGACCCAGATCCGCCGGTGATCGGTTCGGTGCCGAGTGGCAATGTCGAAGCGATGGGATCACCAGAATATTCAGGCACGTAACGAAATTCGGTGCCACCATCGGCGGTCCTGCCGAGCGCGGCAGCGAGACGACCGGACTTGTAGACGTCCGCGCTGCTGACCCTGCGCAACGCGCCGAAATCCGTCACGGCGTCACCGTCAGCGTTAGTCCCAGTGCGCCGGCCACTGCTGTGACCGTTCCGATGCTGGTCGAACCCCGACCGTGTTCGATGTCGCGAATCGTGCGCGTGGACGTAGCCGCCACTTCGGCAAGCTCCTCCTGAGTCAGGTGGTGGCGGCGGCGCTCCGTTCGGATCTTTCCGCCGATGTCTTTCAGTACATCCATGAACACACCTCCGATCGGCAGAATATTGCCGAAATTGTTGCCGTTAGGCGGTGAGTTCGCGTTGTAAGGGGGTCCGGAAGCGGGGGATGGCGCGGATGTCGCCGAACCAGGTTGTGGTGCGGTCTGTTTCGGCGTCGATCAGCTTCTGGGTGTGGGGGTCCACGTCTTCGAGGAGGCGGGTGACCACTTCGCCGTCGGGGCGTTGGGCCCAGCCGCCTACTATGCGGCCGTCGGCCCAGATGGAGGGGCCGATATTGCCGTTGGTGTCGAAGAGGGCGGGGGCGTGGGGGCCGAGGAACCAGTCCCGGGATTGCCAGCCCATGGGGGTGGGGTCCAGGGCGGGGAGCAGGGCTGCCCAGGGTTCGGGGGTGGGGACGGGGGTGAGGTCGTCGGCGAGGATCAGGCCGGGGGTGCCGTCGAGGTCTACATCGACTGTGTCGACTTCGGCCAGGGCCTTCCGGACTTCACCGAGGGTCCAGCCGGTCCACCATTTCAGGTCGGTGATCGGGGCCGGGCCGAAGGCGTACAACCACTGCCGTACCAGTTCGACGCGAGCCTCGGCGGCGGACAGCGGTGAAAACCCCTGGGGTAGCCAGGTTTCCACGGGGGCCCAGGTGTACTGGCTGCTGGTCCAGCTGCCGTTCGGGCGGCCGCGCACTATCCGGCCCTCCGCGCCGAGCACCACCAGTACCCAGGTGGTGATGCTCGTCGGTTTGGAATAGGACTTTCCGGGGGCGGTGTCGATCTGGGTGCGCAGCCGTGGCACATCTTTGCTCAGCTGGACACCGGTCGCCGCGCCACGGGTCAGCAGCGCCGCGTGCGTCTCGGCTTCGACCTCGGCCAGCCACGTCGAGATGTCACCGTCGACGACGCCCGCCTGCTCGATGAAGCGGCCGTAGGTGCGGCGTTGCTTGTGGGCCAGCGCATCGCAGGTGGATGCCTGCAGAACCGGGAGCAACTCGGTCGGCGCGACGAACATCGTGCGGCGCATGGCCAGCATGCGAAGCAGGGCCCGGTCGTCGTAGAGCGCCTTCTCGACATCGGCGGGAGTGAGATCGATGCCCCGAGCACCGACCGACAGGTACACCGTCGCCGGATCGGTGGCATGCAGAACCACCATCGAACGGGCGATGTCCACGGGGTCGGTCGAACGCGCCGACGGCGCGAGGCGATGCCTGGTGGCCACTCGGGCGCGACGCTGCGCGGTATCGATCGAGAGCATGAGCGGATCGTAGGCGGGGGCACCGACAATCGCGGGGCAAGCCCGGTTCCGTGGGGCAGTGACAGCCGAAGCGGGTTACGTCGGCGGTGGTGCTCAGGCGAGACCGTCGAGGAACGCCGCGGCCTCGCGCCGGGAACCCAGCCGGACGAAGGTGAGATCCCGGAATGCCGGATCATGCTGTGCCGCAAGGTAGCTCGCCCGGTTCTTCGCATGGGTCGTCCAGGCCCACATGATCACCGATCGTGCCGGGTCGAGCGAGATCATCTCGCGCCAGCGCTCCCGGTTGCCGTTCCACAGCTCGCGCCCGGTCAGCGCCCGGCCCACCGTCCGGCCGACGATCTGGCGCATGACCAGCGACCGGGGCAGATCGAACCAGGCCACCGTATCGGCACGTCGCCACACCAGATCGCCGAGTTTGCCCCGGTAGTTGCCGTCGACCACCCAGGCATCCCCGGCGATCCGCTCGGCGACCGCGGCCTGGAATTCGGGCGCGGCCATCGGTGTCCAGTTCGGCTGATGGTGGATCGAGTCGAGCTCGATGTGCGGGATGTCGAGCCGGTGCGAGATCTGGCGGGCCAGCGTGCTCTTGCCCGATCCCGAAGTCCCCACCACCACGATTCGTCGCATCACGGCCACCACGACATTATCCACGCCGGTTCGGCCTGGAACCACGGGTTATTCGGCCCGCCACGCGCGGACGAGGTCGAGGAGGCCGGGGAATCGGGCGTCGAGGTCGGCTACCCGGACCTGGCTGCGGCGTTCGAGGCCGTAGCGGTGCTGACGGGTGATGCCCGCTTCGCGGAGGGCGCGGAAGTGGTGGGTGAGGGTCGACTTGGGGCGGTCGATGCCGAACCAGCCGCAGGGGCGGTCGAGGTCGGGGGATTCGGTGAGCAGCTTCTGCACGATGCCGAGGCGGAGCGGATCGCTGAGTGCGCCGAGGACGACATCGAGGCGCAGGTCGGCGCGCGGTGGCTCGGGAAGTCGTTCGGCTTCGGTCGTTGCCTGCATGGGACACCTTCAGGTCGGGGCTTGTACGAATCTTATCGTACTGAGTATGTTCGACTCCTGTCGTACTGGTACGAGATAAGTCGAACTAAGGAGTGGGCATGACGATCCGGGCAGCGGCGCCACGGGTGCGCGATGGGGCGATCTGGGCGGCAGCGTGGCCGGTTCTCGCGGTGTTCGTGCTCTCGAACGCCGCCACGCCGCTCTACGTCGTGTGGCAGCGGGAGATGGGATTCTCCTCGGGCACGCTCACCCTCGTCTTCGCCTGCTACATCGCGGGATTGCTCGGGGCGCTGACCGTCGCCGGCGTGGTCTCCGATCGGGTGGGGCGTAAGCCGGTGCTGCTACCCGCGATCGTGCTGGCGATGGTGGCCTGCGTGCTGTTCGCCTGCGCCGGTTCGGTTCTCGTGCTCGCGCTGGCGCGATTGCTCACCGGCGTCGCGGTGGGCTGTGCGGTCTCGGCGGGGATGGCGGCGGTGACCGATATCGCGGGCCGAGAGCGCTCGGCGAAAGGCGCGTTGGCGGCTTCGGTGGCCATGGTGCTGGGCGCCGGTCTCGGTCCGCTGCTGGCCGGGGTCTTGTCGGAGGCCGCGCCCGGTGCGACCGTGACCGTGTTCGTGGTCGAAATCGCGCTACTGGCAGTGGCTTTCGTCGTGGTGTCGCGGCTGGATCTGCCGAGCGGGGTGGGCGGGCGCGGTCCGTGGATCCGAGTGCCCGCGGTCCCGGCGCGGGGCAGGACGGCGGTGCTGCTCGGGATTGTCGCCTTCGCCCCCGGCATCACGGCCACGTCCTTCGTCCTGTCGCTGGGCCCGTCGGTTCTCGGGATGCTCGGATCGGCGAATCGGGTCGTGGCGGGTGCGCTGGCCTTCGTGATGTTCCTGGCCGCGACGGGGATCCAGTTCGCGGTGCGGCGCAGGAGTATTCGCGTGATCCTGCTCGCCAGCTCGGTGGCGACGGTGGGGAGTGCGGTCGCGCTGATCGGCGCGGTCGCGACGGCGGCGGTGCCGGTGTTCGGTATCGCCGCGGTGCTGGCCGGGATGGGGCAGGGGCTCGGGCAACTCGGCGGTTTGACGGCGATCGGATCGGCGGTGCCGCCGGATCGGCTGGCCGAGGCCAACGCCGCGCAGAACGTGGGCGGTTATCTCCCCGCCGCGGTGTTGCCGCTGGCGACCGGTTTTCTCGGCGATGCGGCGGGGTTGGCCACGGCCACCACGGTATTCGCGATCGCTGTCGCGGGCGCCGCCGCAGCGGGCGCCGCCTTCGCGCTGCGCCGAGGTGCGGAAGTGGATCGTGGGACCACACAGCGGTGAGCGCCACCCGCGTAGTGTCCATTTTGTACAGACTGCCCGGTTGTCGATTTCGTCACCGGCCGTGAATCTCGTTGCTATCGTCCGCTCATGAACGCAGCGCCACCGGTTGTCACTGCGGCTGAGCTGGGGGTGGACGACGAGGAGCGGCCGGCGCGGGTGCTCTCCGGATTCCCCGGTCGGCTGGTCGGCGGCGTCGCGCTCGGGCTCGCGCTGCTGTCGGTGTGGCAGGTGTTTCGGCCGCTGGCGCAGGGCAGCCAGTACTACCTGGTCATCTTTCTGGCTGTCGCGCTGCCGCTGGTGTACCTGAGCTATCGGTCGTGGTGGGGTCCGCTCGATCGGGCCGACGGACCCTCCGTGCTCGACTGGGTACTGGCGGCGATCACCCTGGTGGTGTGTCTGTATCCGGTGCTGCCGATTCGAATCGGTGACGCGGGTGGGGGATACGACGCGTTTCTCGATCGGCAAGGGATGCTCGCGCCGCTCGATGTCGTGATGGGCGGGTTGCTGCTGGTGCTCGTGCTCGAGGCGTGCAGACGCACCACCGGGGTGATCCTGCCGGTGGTGTGTCTGGTGTTCCTCGGGTACGGGTACTACGGCGGTCTGCTGCCGCAGGACTGGTCGATCGCGCACGCGGGCCTCGACGTCGATCAGATCGTCGACGCGCTGTACAACTCCGGCAGCGGCTTCTACGGCACGCCCCTCGACGTCGCCGCCAGTTACATCGTGTTGTTCACGCTCTACGGAGCGGTACTCGAATTCTCCGGTGCGGCACGGTTCTTCGTCGATCTGTCGGTGTCACTGTTCCGGCGCTCGCACAGCGCGGCAGGGCGCACGGCAGTGGCGTCGGGATTCCTGCTCGGGACCGTCTCGGGCTCGGGAACCGCGACCGCGGTGAGCACCGGCGCGGTGACCTGGCCGATTCTGCGCAAGGCCGGTTACCGGCCCGAACAGGCGGGTGGGATGCTCGCGGCGGCGGGCGTCGGTGCGATTCTGTCGCCGCCCACGCTGGGAGTGGCGGCATTCATCGTCGCCGAATATCTCGACGTGTCGTATGTGACGGTGCTGGGGTGGGCCCTGATCCCGACGCTGCTGTACTACCTGGGCATCCTGCTGTCGGTCGAGATCGACGCCCGCCGGATCCACGCGGACGGGCGGGCGCCCGTAGATCTGGCCGACGGTCCGCTGCCGACGCCGTGGTGGAAGTTGCTGGGGCGCTTCGGGTATCACTTCTCGTCGCTGATCGTGATCGTCGTGCTCTTGCTGGCCGACGTGAGCGCGACCCGCGCGGTGGTGTACGCGACGGCGCTCGCGCTGCTGCTCGCGATCCCGGACCGGATGCTGCGCAGTGCCGCGGCGACCGATGCGGCCTCGGCCACCGATCTCACGAAAACGCCCGCTGAACAGAGCACGACGGAATCAGTTGAGGGCGGCTCGGTGCGAGCGGAGGGGCACCGCTGGTCACGCAAGAGCGTGGGGCAGTTCGTGATCGAAGCCTTGCGCTCGCTGTCGTACGGGATGCGCTCGGCGCTGCCGGTGGTCGCGGTGTGTGCGGCGGCGGGCGTGATCACCGCGATGACCACCAAGACCGGCCTCGGTGCGCAACTGGCCGCGCTGCTGGTCAAGGCCGGATCGGCGCTGTCGGACGATCCCGCCGTCGTGCTGGCGACCACCGCGGTGCTGGCGGCGATCGCGTTGTCGCTGCTGGGTCTGGCGGTCCCGGTGACGGCGTCGTTCGTCATCGGCTGGGTGATCATCGGGCCCGCGCTGCTCGACCTGCACGTCGCCGCACCCGCCGCCGCCATGTTCGTCTTCTACTTCTCGGTGCTCTCGGAGGTGACGCCGCCGACCGCGCTGGCCGCCGTCGGCGCGGCCGCGGTGACCGGGGCGAAGGCGATGCCGACGATGTGGCACGCCCTGCGGTACGCGCTGCCCGCGTTCCTGGTGCCGCTGATGTTCGTGCTCACCGACTCCGGGGAGCATCTGCTCGGCCGCGGTGCCGTGCTCGACGTGCTGTGGGTCAGCGCGGCGGCCTGCGTCGGCGTCGCGGCCTTGGCGGCGGCGACCGGCGGGTGGCTGTTCGGAATCGGCGCGATCGGCCCGATCCCGCGCGTCATCGCCGCCGGCGCGGGACTGATTCTGCTGTACCCGAATCCGGTCGCCACCGGGCTCGGACTCGGGGTGCTGGTCGTCGCCGTGCTGGCGGGCCTTCTCGACCGGGCGAACAGAACATCCACGGACACACCGTGATCCGCGGGAATCGGCAGGCGGCCTGGCCGTCGACGGAAGGGGACCTGATGGTCAGAACAATTGTCGCGGTGGTCGCGGCCGCCGCATTACTCACCGGCTGCGGTGGCCGGCAGGACACCCCGACCGCCGACGCGGGCGGCGAGGTGACCTGTGCAGTGAAGCAGGACACCAGGATCGGCATCGCCACCGGAAACGCGACCGGCGTGTACTTCGCGCTCGGCAACGCCTACGCCGAGCAGATCTCCGCCGCCACCGGCGGGACCGTGAAGGCCACCGCGGCCGAGACCGGCGCCTCCGTACAGAACATCCAGCAGGTGGTCGGCGGCACCTATCAGGTCGGCTTCTCGCTCGCCGACTCCGCGGCCGACGCGGTCGCGGGCACGGGCAGCTTCACCAGCGCGCAGCCGATCCGCGCACTGGCCCGGCTCTACGACAACTACACCCAGGTCATCGTGCGCACCGACGCCGGCATCAACTCCCTCGCCGACCTGCGCGGCAAACGGGTCTCCACCGGCTCACCCAAATCGGGAACCGAGGTGATCGCCCAGCGCGTGCTGCAAGCCGCGGGGCTCAACCCCGACAGCGACGTCGCCGCCCAGCGCCTCGACCTGACCAAGACCGTCGACGGTCTCAAGGACGGCTCCATCGACGCGATGTTCTGGTCCGGTGGCCTGCCGACACCGGGCATCACCGACCTGTTCACCACCGCCGAGGACAAGGTCCGCTTCCTCGACATCACCGGTGTGCTGCCGAAACTGAAGCAGATCAACCCGGTCTACGAGACGGGCTCGATCCCGGCCGCCACCTATGGGCTGCCCGCCGACGCGCCGACCATCGTGGTGCCCAACCTGCTCGTGGTGCGCGACGATCTCGACGCGAACCTGGCCTGCGTGCTGACCAAGACGCTGCTGGATCGCAAACCTCAACTGGAACAGGCGAATCCGGCCGCCAAGGGAATCGACGCCGACACCGCGAGCAAGACGGCGCCGGTGTTGTTGCATCGCGGGTCGGAGGTCGCGCTGCGCTGACGTCACCACGAACGGATCCACGCCGACACGTGGGTTCCGGCGGTCCCCGCAACCCCTGCACTGTGGGGGCCGCGGGGACCGTGCCGTGTCGGCGTGGGAACGCGCGACGATGTGCTGGACCCCCGTCCGCCGGTGGCGGACAATCGCGACATGAAGCGGGTCGGGGTCGTCGTGGCGGTGTGCGCGCTGCTGGTCGCGATATCGGCCGCGGCCGGACCCGCCCCGCACGGGCAACCGCCGTGCGCACCGGGTGTCGATCTGCGACAGGTCGCGATCACCGTGGACGGCGAGCGTGCGACCGGGCGCGTATACGAGCCGTTTCGCTGTGTTCCCGGCGATATCGCGGCCACGAAGCTGGTGGTCGCGGTGCACGGGCACGGTGGGTCGTCGGCCGATTTCGCCCCGTATATGTCCGCGCTCGCGCGCACGGGCGGGTCGCCGATTCTGCTCATGGATCTGCGCAGCGCCGACGGACCGTGGCGCACCGGCGACTGGAACCTGTGGACGGGCTGGCACGACCTGGTGGCGGCCACGCAGTGGTATCGCGGCGAGCATCCCGCTATCGCGTCCACCGTGCTGTGGGGGTGGAGTCAGGGCGGCATCACCAGCGGGCTCGCGGTGGCACACGGGCCGCCCGGGCTGTTCGACTACTGGGTCGACAACTACGGCCCCTCCGACGATTTCACGATGTGGGCGGCCGGTGGCTCGGTGGATCCCGCACTGCCCCGCCAGATCGAACGTGACGCGGGCGGCTGCGCGCCGATGATCTGCCCGCTCGCCTACATCGAGCGTTCGCCCGCGCTGCTCGCCGACCGGCTGACCATGCGCCGGACCTTCCTGATCCACGGCACCGCCGACGCCATCGTGCCCTTCGCGACCAGTGTGGAACTGCGCGCGGCGCTGACCGCGGCAGGGAAACCGTTCTCCTTCTACACCGTGGTCAGCGGGCGTGACCTGACCGGCGCCATCGTCGCGGGTGATCACTCGGTCGGACCCGCGCTGTTCGAGGGCGGATGTGTGGTGTTGCGCCTGCTCGCGGGAACCGAGCCGCTCGCGCCGCAGGTCATCGACTATGTCGTCGATGTCGAGCACGGTTCGGTCACCGCGCCCCCGGCCCCCGCGGGCGCGAAGTGCGCGGCCTGAGACACGCGGGAACAAGGTTCGGCGAACCACGGTTGTGCGAGAAGACACCGACCGGAGCGAGGATGCGATGACCGACGTAGTGCCCGACGATCACGGCTGGCAGGGTGCCGAGCTCGATCTGGACGCCTATCTGTCCAGGATCGGCTACGACGGGCCGCGCACGGCATCGGTCGACACCTTGCGCGCCTTGGTGCGCGCCCACACGACCACCATCCCGTTCGAGAATCTGGAGATCATCCTCGGCCGCGGCATCCCGCTGGATCTGAACTCCTTGCAGGACAAGCTGATCCGTCGCAGCCGCGGCGGCTACTGCTACGAGAATGTGGGGATCTTCGCCGCCGCGCTCGAACGGTTCGGGTTCGGTGTCGCGGGACTCAGCGGCCGGGTCACCTACGGTGTGGCCGACACCGGCGCCCTGCGGCCGGCGACCCATGCCCTGCTGCGCGTGACCACGCCCGACGACGATCGCGTCTGGATCTGCGATGTCGGTTTCGGTTTCGGCCCCTTGGCGCCGTTCGAACTGGTCGACAGCAACGGCGAATTCGCGCTCGGCGACTGGCGCTACCGGCTGGAACGCCGGGCCGGTGACCTGTGGGTGCTGTTCCAGTTCAGCCGCGACGGCTGGATCGACCGCTACACCTTCACCGAGAACCCGCAGTTCCGTATCGACTACGCGGTCGGCAACCACTTCGTGTCGACCTCGCCACGTTCGCCGTTCACCACGCGACCCTTCCTCCAGCGATTCCTGCCCGGCGTCCACCACGTGCTCGATGACCTGACGCTGAGCTCGGAATACCCCGACGGCACTGCCACTTCGCGTGATCTCGATCCCACCGAGCTGCCCAAGGTGCTGGCGGAAGTCTTCGACATCGACCTCGGCGAAGACGACGCCGCCACTGTGACGACCACGCCCTGGCGAACCGGATAGCACCCTCCCCACACGGCACGGCGGTTTGCTTCCTGGGTGGCGCTACGGCAAATTGATGGTTACTTGCCGGGAAACAATTCCTTTGTGGGGGCCGATTCTGTGGGGTCGTTGGTGCCGAATGTTCGGACCGCATCGCCGGGTGCGGCGGTCCGTGGCACCGTCGAACGCCGCCGGGATCTGGACGGTCTGCGCGGGATAGCGATCGCGCTCGTGGTGGCGTTCCATGTGTGGGCCGGCCGCGTATCCGGCGGTGTCGATGTCTTTCTGGTGCTGTCGGGGTTCTTCTTCACCGGGGCCGTGGTGCGCGGGGTGGAGCGGCGCGGCGGGGTGTCCGCGGCAGAGACCGCGCGACGGACCGCGCGCAGGTTGATGCCGTCGTTGGTGGTGGTGTTAGCGGCGATTCTGCTCGCGACGGTGGTGTTGCGCCCGTACACCCAGCTGGGCGAAGCCGCCGCGCAGACGTTGGCGTCGATGTTCTACGGCCAGAACTGGTATCTGGCCACCGCCGAGCTCGACTATCTCTCGCCCGATCCGTCGGTGAGCCCGCTCCAGCACCTGTGGTCGATGTCGGTACAGGGGCAGTTCTACCTGGCGATCTTCGTACTGCTGGCGGGGTGGGCCTGGTTGCGCAGGCGCGGTTCGGCCGGGCGGCTCACCTTGCTGATCGTGCTGGCCGGGCTGGCGTCACTGTCGTTCTGGTACGCGGCGTCGGGCACCGCGCAGCACCAGGCCTGGACATATTACGACAGCGTCGCGCGCGGCTGGGAGCTACTGGCCGGGGCGATGCTGGCCGTCGCGGCGCCCTGGCTGCGGATACCGAACCGGCTGCGGGGGCTCGCGGCCGCGCTCGGTCTGGCCATGGTGCTGTCGTGTGGGCCGCTGTTCGACGGCGCGAATCAGTTTCCCGGCGTCGCGGCGCTGTGGCCGGTGGCGGCCGCCTGCCTGGTGATCGCCTCCGGGTTCGGCGTGGCCGCGCGGTCGTGGCCGAACCGCCTGCTGGGCGGACGGTTCTGCACCGAACTCGGCGCGCTGGCCTACCCGCTGTACCTGTGGCACTGGCCGATCCTGATCTTCTACCTCGGCGAGACCGGGCGGGCGAATGCCGGCATCGTCGACGGTGTGGTGGTGATCGGCGCCTCGCTCGTCCTGGCCTACGCGACCACGCGTCTGATCGAGTCGCCCTTGCGCATGCCACCGCGCGGCCAGGAGGTCGAGAACCGCAGGCTGACCGGGGCACTGGTCACCGGCACCGCGGTCGCGGTGTTGATCGCCTCGCTGGGATGGCAGGTGGTGCTGGTGGCCAACCCGGCCGTGCCGCCGCAGGCGCTGGACACCCACCGCTATCCGGGCGCCGCCGCGTTGCTCTCCGGTGCCGAATACTCACCGGAACCCATGCGGCCCACCGTCTTCGAAGGACAGGCCGACACTCCGCCGCCGACCACCGACGGCTGCATCACCCCCAACCGGGAAGTTCGCGTCTGTACCTACGGCGACCCCACCGCCGCGCGCTCGATCGCGCTGGTCGGTGGGTCGCACTCCGAGCACTGGCTGCCCGCGCTGGAACCACTCGCCCTCGAGCACGGGTTCCGGGTGGTCTCCTACCTCAAGGAAGGCTGTCCGGTCGTCCTCGCCGATCAGCCGTCCTACGCCGAGTGGCCCTTCCCCGAGTGTCACGAATGGTCGGTCGAGGTGCTCGACCGGCTGGCCGCCGACCCCCCGAACTGGGTGCTGACCCTGTCCACCCGCTACCGCCAGAACGGCACGGGCGACGAGGTGCCCAACGAATACCTCGAAGTATGGACGGCGTTGCAGGACCGTGGCCTCAACGTGCTCGCCCTGCGTGACACGCCTCGATTACGCCGCGACGGCGTCCTCTACCGCGCCACCGACTGCCTCGCCCACCGCGGCGACCCCGACAGCTGCGGGCTCGATCGCGCCGATGTGCTCGACCCCCGCGATCCCGCCCAGGAGCCGGCGGCCGGCTACCCGAACGTCCATCCGCTCGACCTGTCCGACGCGGTCTGCCGACCGCAGCGCTGCCGGGTGGTCGAGGGCAATGTGCTCATCTATCGCGACGAGCACCACCTGACCGCCAGCTACGCCCGCTCGCTCGCCCCTGAACTCGGCCGCCAGATCGGGGCGATCACCGGCTGGTGGTAGCGGACGGGCTCGTCACAGCAGAAACGACAACCCCACCGGTACCACGGATCGAGCTAGTCTCGGACTCGTGCGCACACCACGGAAGGCATCGGTCCTGCTCGTCGCGCTCGCTGCGCTGCCCCTCGCGTGCTCCTCCGGACCCGACCAGCCCCAGACCGTCGCCGAGTCCTTCGCCGCCGCGCTCACCAGCGCAGACGCATCCGCCGCCGCCGCACTCACCGACGCACCGGAGCAGGCCCTGCCGGTCCTCACCGCGCTGTTCGAGAACCTCGGCAAGAACGACACGGTCCGGGTGTCGTCCACCGACGACAAGTCCTTCACGCTGGAATCCACCTGGAAATTCGGCCCCGACGGCCGCAACGTGTGGACCTACTCGAGCGCCGGAACCACCACCGGCGACGACGAGTGGAAGATCGCCTGGCAGCCGACCACCGTCGCGCCCGGCCTCGACCTCGGCGCGCTCAGCTACAGCCCGGTTGCGGCGAAACCGGCGCGGGTACTCGACGCCTCCGGCGGCGACCTGATGACCCAGCAGGTGGTGACGCTGGTGAACGTCGCGCCCGACGCCGACCTGCCCGCCGCCGCCGCGCTGCTCGCGCCGCAGGGCGTCACCGAGACCACGCTGCGGACGGATCTCGCCGCGGCACAGGGTAAACCGATCACCGCCGTGGCACTGCGTGATGCCGACATCGCACCGGTGCAGCAGGCGCTGACGGGCGTGCGCGGGGTGACGCTCGCGCCACAGACCCGGTTGCTCACCGTCGACAAGACTCTCGCCGGACCCACCATCGGGGGATTGGCCGAGATCTGGCAGGAACAGGCCGACACCGCCGCGGGCTGGGCGATCCGCGCGCAGACCGCCGAGGGCACCCAGCGCATCGCCGGACCCGACGCGAAGCCCACCGCCGACATCGCCAGCACCCTCGACATCGATCTACAGCACGCCGCCGAGGACGCACTGACCCCGATCGCCACTCCGGCCGCCATCGTCGCGCTGCGCCCCTCGACCGGGGAGGTGCTGGCCGTCGCCCAGAACGCGCCCGCCGACGCCCAGGGCCCGATCGCGCTCACCGGGCTCTACCCGCCGGGCTCCACGTTCAAGACCGTCACGGTCTCGGCGGCACTGCAAGCAGGCGGGGTCACGCCCGACACCGTGCTGCCGTGTCCCGGCCGCGCCACCATCGAGGGCCGCACGATTCCCAACGACAACGGCTTCGACCTGGGTATGGTGCCCCTGCACACCGCGTTCGCACGCTCGTGCAACACCACGATGGCCGAGCTGGGAGTGAAATTGCCTGCCGACGGACTCACCGCGGCGGCCCAGCAGCTGGGTCTCGGGGTGGACTATGTGACACCCGGCTTGACGACTGTCACAGGGAAAGTTCCACCCGCCGAAAGTCCGGCGCAACGGGTCGAATCGAGCATCGGACAGGGCACGGTGACGGCGTCGCCGTTCGGAATGGCGCTCGTCGCGGCCGCCCTCGCGCACGGTTCCGCGCCGGCTCCGAGCATCATCCGCGGCCGTCCCGGCACTCCCGACCGGCCTTCGGCGCCGGTGCCCGCGACGGTGACGTCGCAGCTAGAGACCATGATGGGGGAGACGGTGAGTGCGGGTACGGCCACCGCCCTGCGTGACATCCCCGGCCTGCTCGGCAAGACCGGTACCGCCGAGTACCTCGACGACACCCACGCCCACGGCTGGTTCGTCGGCATCGACGGTGACCGGGCGTTCGCGGTGTTCGTCGCGGACGCCGGAAGCTCCGGACCGGCGGTCGAGGCAGCGGGACGGATGCTACGTGTGACACCATGAGTCGTCTTTCCCCCCGCAGGCGAGCAATCCCCCCGCTGCCGCACGCGGTCATCACCCAGCCAGCTACACTCGGCGGCGGACCATACCCATGGTCAATACGCGGGATGTCACAATTTCGAGAAGGTTCGGAGTAGGCGCCATCGATACCGGTCAGAAGATCGCGGAGCATTACCGCCTGGTCGAGCGTATTGGTAGCGGCGGCACAGGCGTTGTATGGCGTGCTGTCGACGAACGCCTCCAACGCTCCGTGGCAGTGAAGCAGATCCACATCAAACCCAGCTTGCCCGAGGGCGAGCGGGATGTGTTGCGCCAGCGCGCGATTCGGGAAGCCCGCAACGCGGCACGCTTCCAGCACCCCAATGCCATCGTCGTATTCGACATCACCGAGCACAACGGTGATCCGTGCCTGGTGATGGAGTACCTCAAGTCGGTCAGCCTCGCGGGTGAGCTGGGCCAGAAGGGCCCGCTGCCGCTGCTCGAGGTCGCCCGCATCGGGGAGAAGGTCGCCTCCTCCCTGATCGCCGCCCACCAGGCCGGCCTGGTACACCGCGACGTGAAACCGGGCAATATCCTGCTCGGCGACCACGGTGAGGTGAAGATCACCGACTTCGGCATCTCCCGCGCGGCCGGCGACGTGACGCTCACCGAGACCGGGCTGATCTGCGGCACCGCCGCCTATCTGGCACCCGAGGTCGCGCGCGGCTCCGATCCGACCCCTGCCGCCGACGTATTCGCCCTCGGCGCAACGCTCTTCCACGCGCTGGAAGGTGAACCCCCCTACGGTGCCAACGCCAACCCGCTCGCGGTGCTCTATGCCGCCGCCAACGGGCAGGTACGCGAGCCCCACAACGCGGGCCCGGCCACCGACTTCCTGCTCGATCTGCTCAGCCCGGACCCCCTCGACCGTCCGACGATGACCGAGGCCCGCGACGCGCTGGCCGCGTTCGCCGAGGACGAGAACGCGGTGCCCGCCGGATTCGTCCCCGCCAGTGAGGCTTTCAACCGCCGTAACGCCGCGGCCACCACCCAGGTGATCCGGCAGTCCGGTCGCCGGGCCTCCCACGCGGGCGCGTCCACCGCCACGACCCGTCAGATTCGCTCGAACCCGCGTCCGCAGGTCCGTCAGGACACCGCGGCGCATCCGCACACCCAGGCTCAGCCGATGCCCGCCCCGCGCAAGCAGGCGGGCAAGGGCCGTGCGGTGCTGATCGGGTCCGCGGTGGGTGCGGTGGTCGCGGCCGTCGCCGTGGCGTTCAGTGCCTTCAACAGCTCCGACTCGGATTCGCCGCAGGTGCAGGCCGGTCCGCAGACCTCGGCGCAGTCGTCTGCGGCACCGAAGCCCAGCGCGGCGGTTCCGCCGCTCGGGCAGGCCAGCAATGTCGGCACCGTCGATATCGGATCGGCGGGTCTGCTGGTCGAGAACTTCTTCAGTGATCCGGCCGGTTCGTGGTCGCTGCTCACCCCTGCCGCACAGCAGGTCTACGGCAGCGAGTCCGCGTTCCGCGAGTACTGGAACGCCCGCACCGTCGACACCTTCGCCAGCATCACCGCGGTCAGCGGCAACAACGCCGACGGCTCCACGAATATGCGCCTGGCCAGCATCACCATCAACGGCTCGACCAAGGCCATGGTCATGCGCGTGGTGAGCTCCGGCGGCAGTCTGCGCATCGACGGGGATACCCGCTAGCTGGTGTTCGCGACGGATCCGCCGGTCGGGTCCGTCGCCTCGGTGGGATGTGGGTGGAAAAGCGATGGCGGCCGACCATTAGGCTGGTAGCTGACCTGAGCCCCAGCACAGAACAGGACCGTACCCCGATATGACTTCCCGCATCGAGCTCGCCCGCGTCGATCTGCGCGGTCGTACTCCTTCCGCTGCCGAGCTGCGCACCGCGCTGCCGCGCGGAGGGGTCGACGTGGACTCGGTGCTGCATCATGTGCGGCCGGTCGTCGAGGACATTCGGGACCGGGGCGCCGAGGCGGCGCTGGACTACAGCGAGAAGTTCGACGGCGTGCGGCCCGCCGTGGTGCGGGTACCGGCCGGCGAGCTGACCAAGGCGCTCGCCGAGCTGGACCCGGCGGTGCGCGCCGCACTCGAGGTGGCGATCGAGCGGACCAGGAAGGTGCACGCCGATCAGCGGCGCACCGACACGGTGACCGAGGTCGTGCCCGGTGGCACCGTCACCGAGAAGTGGCTGCCGGTGGAGCGGGTCGGGCTGTACGTGCCCGGCGGCAACGCCGTGTACCCGTCGTCGGTCGTCATGAACGTGGTGCCCGCGCAGGCCGCCGGTGTCGAGTCGCTGGTGGTGGCCTCGCCGCCGCAGGCGCAGTTCGGTGGGCTGCCGCACCCGACGATCATGGCGGCCGCCGCGCTGCTCGGCGTCGAGGAGGTGTGGGCGGTCGGCGGTGCGCAGGCGGTGGCGCTGCTGTCCTACGGCGGTGTCGATACCGACGGCGGGGCGCTCGAACCGGTCGACCTGATCACCGGGCCCGGCAATATCTACGTCACCGCGGCCAAGCGGCTGTGTCGTGGGCTGGTCGGCATCGATGCCGAGGCGGGCCCCACCGAGATCGCCGTGCTGGCCGACGCCACGGCCGATCCGGTGCACGTGGCCGCCGACCTGATCAGCCAGGCCGAGCACGATGTGCTCGCCGCCAGTGTGCTGGTCACCGATTCTCCCGCGCTGGCCGACGCGGTCGACGCTGCCGTGAACGCTCAGCTCGCCGTGGTCAAACACCACGATCGCGTGCGGGAAGCGTTGAGCGGCAAGCAGTCCGGGATCGTGCTCGTCGACAACATCGCGCAGGGTCTGCGGGTGGTCGACGCCTATGCCGCCGAGCACCTCGAGATCCAGACCGTGGCCGCCGCCGCTGTCGCCGCGCGGGTGCGCAGTGCCGGTGCGATCTTCGTCGGCCCGTGGGCGCCCGTCAGCCTGGGTGACTACTGCGCGGGTTCGAACCACGTGCTGCCGACCGCGGGGTGTGCGCGGCACTCCTCGGGACTGAGCGTGCAGACGTTCCTGCGTGGCATCCACATCGTGGAGTACACCGAGGCGGCGCTGAAGGATGTCGCCGGACACGTTGTCGCCCTGGCCAACGCGGAGGATCTGCCCGCGCACGGTCAGGCCGTGCAGGCGCGTTTCGAGGCGCTGTCATGAGTACTCCCACCGTGCCCGGCGCTTCGGCGACCCTGGACCAGCTACCGCTGCGCGACAACCTGCGGGGCAAATCGCCTTATGGCGCACCGCAATTGACGGTGCCGGTGCAGCTCAATACCAACGAGAACCCGCACCCGCCCAGCAAGGCGCTGATCGACGATGTCGCCGAGTCGGTGCGCGCCGCCGCCGCCGATCTGCACCGGTACCCGGATCGCGACGCTGTCGCGCTGCGCCACGACCTGGCCGAGTATCTGACCCGTCAGACCGGTGTCGCCGTCGACACCGCGAATGTGTGGGCGGCCAACGGCTCCAACGAGATCCTGCAGCAGCTGTTGCAGGCGTTCGGCGGACCGGGCCGCAGCGCGCTGGGTTTCGTGCCCTCGTACTCGATGCACCCGATCATCTCGGAGGGCATCGACACCGAGTGGGTCGAGGCCAAGCGCAGTGGTGACTTCTCGCTCGACATCGACTACGCGGTGGCCCAGATCGCCGAACGCCGACCCGACGTGGTGTTCGTGACGAGCCCGAACAACCCGACCGGGCACAGCATCCCGATCGCCGAGCTCGAGCGGATTCTCGAGGTCGCGCCCGGCATCGTCGTGGTCGACGAGGCGTACGGCGAGTTCTCCGCGGCGCCCAGCGCGATCACCTTGATCGACCGGTTCCCGACCAAGCTCGTTGTCACCCGCACCATGAGCAAGGCGTTCGCGTTCGCGGGTGGGCGCCTGGGCTACCTGGCCGCCTCGCCCGCGGTGATCGACGCGATTCTGCTGGTGCGCTTGCCGTATCACCTGTCGGTGGTCACCCAGGCCGCCGCGCGCGCGGCATTGCGTCACGCTGACGAAACCCTCGGTAGCGTCGCGGAATTGGCGGCTCAGCGTGATCGGGTCGCCGCCGCACTCGCCTCGCTCGAATTCGACGTGATCCCCAGCGACGCCAACTTCGTGCTGTTCGGCCGGTTCACCGACGCGGGCGCCGCGTGGCAGCACTACCTCGACGCGGGTGTGCTGATCCGCGATGTCGGCATCCCCGGGTACCTGCGCGCCACCATCGGCCTCGCCGCCGAGAACGACGAATTCCTGCGCGTGAGCCGCGATATCGCGGGCACCGACCTTACTCACTGAATCCACCTGTGGAGGAACACAATCATGAGCAGAACAGCGCGGGTGGAACGCGTCACCAAAGAGTCCTCGATTCTGGTGGAGCTGAACCTCGACGGCACCGGGCAGACCGAGATCGCCACCGGGGTGCCGTTCTACGACCACATGCTGACCGCGCTCGGCGCGCACGCCGGGTTCGACCTGGTGGTACGGGCCGAGGGTGACATCGAGATCGAAGCGCACCACACGGTCGAGGACACCGCGATCGTGCTGGGACAGGCGCTCGGGCAGGCGCTGGGCGACAAGAAGGGGATCCGCCGCTTCGGCGACGCGTTCATCCCGATGGACGAGACCCTCGCGCACGCCGCCGTCGACGTGTCCGGCCGGCCGTACTGCGTGTTCACCGGCGAGCCCGAACACCTCGTGCACACCATCATCCCGAGCGCGGGCCCCGGCGCGTCGTACTCGACGGTGCTCAACAAGCACGTCTTCGAGTCGATCGCGCAGAACGCCCGCATCGCGCTGCACGTGCGGGTGCTCTACGGCCGCGACCAGCACCACATCACCGAGGCCGAGTTCAAGGCTGTCGCGCGGGCTCTGCGCGCCGCCGTGGAAATCGACCCCCGGGTCAGTGGTGTGCCGTCCACGAAGGGTGTGCTGTGAAATCCGTTGTGCTGCTGGACTACGGCTCCGGCAATCTGCACTCCGCCGAACGCGCGCTGGTGCGTGCCGGTGCGCAGGTGGAGGTCACGGCCGACCCCACCGCCGCCTTGGCCGCCGACGGCCTCGTCGTCCCCGGCGTCGGTGCGTACGCCGCCTGTATGGCCGGGCTGCTGTCGGTGCGCGGTGATCGCATGATCGGCCAGCGCCTCGCCGGTGGACGTCCCGTGCTCGGCATCTGCGTCGGCATGCAGATCATGTTCGACCGCGGCGTCGAGTTCGGTGTCGAGACCGAAGGCTGCGGCGAATGGCCCGGCACCGTCGCGGGACTGGACGCTCCCGTCCTTCCGCACATGGGCTGGAATACAGTCAAGGCACCAGCCGACAGCACGCTGTTCGCCGGTATGGACGCCGACACCCGCTTCTACTTCGTCCACTCCTACGCGGCGCAGCAGTGGGAACTCCCGGACAACGAGCACATCGCACCCGCGAAGCTCACCTGGGCCGAGCACGGCGTCCCCTTCCTGGCCGCCGTCGAGAACGGACCGCTCTCGGCCACCCAGTTCCACCCGGAGAAGTCCGGCGACGCGGGTGCGCAACTGCTGCGCAACTGGATCGGCTCGCTGTAGTCCGGCCACCTCGGCTGACTGTCGTGCGGCAACCGTGGCTAGGCGCGGTGGCGCTCTCGTTCGGTTCCGGCGGTCAGCGGCTCGTCTGACAGGAACGCGCGGACCGGTGCCGCGCAGCGGACCGCGTCGTCGAACCACGGGCCGTGACCGCCGGGGACGACGACGAGTCGCGCGCCGGGGATCTTCGTCAGCGATGGTCGAGCCTGGTCAGGGGAGCTGAAAACGTCGTGCTCGCCCCAGACGAACAGCAGCGGCGTGGTGATCCGAGCCAGTTCGTCATCGGTCAGGACGTTGTCGGGGCGCGCGATACGTCCCCGCATCAGGCGACACAGCAGCGCGCGGTAGGACGCGGCCTGTCCGGGCAGTCGCAGCGGTAGCCGGTGCAGATCGAGCATGTCGTCGGACATGGCACGAGATGCTGTCGCCCCGAGCGCCTCGGTGAGGGCGAAGCGGGCGACGAACCGCGGGGACGGCAGTCGCATCAGCCTTTCATCGACAGGGCCGCGGAGCGGAGAGGTCAGTGACTCCATCTCGGCAATGCCGCGCATGTCGGGGAAGGCGGTGGCGGGGGTGGCGACAATCGCTGCTCGCGTGAGCCGTTTCGGTGCGTCCAGCGTGGCCCAGAGGGTGAACAAGCCGCCGAGGGAGCTGCCGACGAACGCGGCTCGATCCACGCCGAGCGCATCCAGTGTTCCGGTGAGCACACCCGTGGCCAGCTCGCGGACGGTACTTCCTTGCCAAGCGAAAGGGGGTGCGAGACTGTGACCCGGCAGGTCGACGAGGATATGCCGGAAGCCGGGCAGGTGGGCGATCAGCGGTGCCATGCCCATGGCGGGTGCCGAGATGCCGTTGATGTGGACGACGGGTTCGCCGGATCCGGCGGTCAGGACGCGGACCTGTACCGCGGGATCGCGCAGCGTGAACAGGTGCTCGCTGATCGTGAGTCCGTAGGCGTCGGCGACGCGCTGTTCGGCGGCGCGGATCCGGCGTTGCAGACCTCGGGAATTGCTCATGCACTCACTGTGGGGTGCGCCAGGGTGCGCTGTCTTGAACGAATGTTCCGGCGGTCAGAGCGCCGTGAGCGCACCCGGTGTGACACCGGCGAAGGCCGACACGTCGCGATGTAGGTGTGATTGATCCGAATAACCGCATGCCACAGCGGCATTCGCGGGTGAATGGCCGGTCGTCAGCAGGTCGAACGCGTGCCGGAACCGGGTGAGCATCGCGGCGCGTTTCGGTGTCACGCCGACCTGGTCGGTGAACCTCGACCACAGCCGTTTGCGGCTCCAGCCGGTGAGTTCGGTCAGCTCCCGTACCCGCACGCCGCCGTTGCCGGCGACGATGCGGTCCCACGCTGCGGCGACCTCCGGGTCGGCCGTCCTGGTCGATTCACGCAGGGTGAGAAACCGGGACGTCAGCGCGAATCGTTCTGCCCACGTCGCTGTTTCGGCCAGCTGTTCGCGCAGCAGTGGCGCCGCTGGACCCCAGACCTCGTCGAGGCCGATCATCGCGCCGCTCAGGGCGGCCGGCGCGACCCCGAGCAGGCGGTAGGCGGCGATCGGCGACATTCGCACCTCGACACATTCGACACGCGCCGCGTGCACACGGCGAACCCCCGGGTCGAGCCCGGCGACCAGGCCGTCGAACGTGAACTGCTGATCGGGGCCTTCGACACTGAGCCCACAGTCGCCGAACTGGATCACCACAGTGACTTCCGGTCGCGGGAAGATCCGCAGATCGCACCCCGCGGACACTCGATCGCGGAATCCTTCCATCACGACATCGGTGGCTGCCGCTCCGGTCGAGCGCGCCAACTCCCAGCCGTCGTCCAGCTCGTGTTCGGACATGATGGGCCGCACACATCGAGCGTACGGACGTCGTGACGATCGTGGGGCCTGTCGGTGATCAGGGGTTGTCGAAGTGGGCTCGGTCGGCGGCTTCGGTGCCTGCGGTCCAGCCTTCGGCGCTGCGGATGGTGATGCCTCGGGTACGGGCGGTGGGGAAGTAGGTGGCGAAGGCTTTGTCCACTCGTTGTCGGTGGGTGGCCAGGACGGGGAGTAGGTGAGTGGGGTCGGGGGAGTCGGCGATGGTTGCTCGGGCGGCCTCGGCGAGGCGTTCGCCGACTCGCGTGGCATAGGCGGTGAGGTAGGCCTTGCGGTAGTGGCGGGAGCGGGATTCCTCGGTGGTGGCGTTGTCGATCATGGTGCGGGTGGCTTGGACGAGCAGGGAGGTGGACAGGATCTCCACGGCATCGAGGTCGGGGTCGTCGCCGACGATCGTGACGAAACCCCAGTCGGCGACGAAGATCGCGCGGCAGCGGTTGGCTCGGGTCACCATGTCGATGAGCAGGGCTTTGGCGTCGGTGTAGGGGGTTTCCAGCCAGATGCGGCGGGCGGCGGGCAGGTCGGGGTCGGTGCGCTGGGTGTCGAGCAGGGCGCGGTCGATCGCGTACTTGGTCATGAGTTCTTGCGCCTTGGCGGACAGCGTTTCCGCTTCCTCGGCGAAGGACGTCGATTCGGCCTTGGCGAGAAGGCCACGGACTCGGCCGAGGGTCTTCTCGTCGACATGGTGGTGCGTGACGGTCTGCCTGCGGGTGCCGGGCAGTGCGACGATCTGCTCGAGTTTCGGGAGTTGGACGAGCAGGGCCAGGGCGGTCAGGGCTGAGGTGAGGGCCTCTTCGCGGGTGAGAAGCGCGCGGTCGGCCCACTGATCGAGGTGGGGTTGCCCGGACGTCCACCAGACCGTGGCGCTCAGCTCGTCCAGTTGCGACTGCCAGATCCCGTCGACGGACTCGGCGGGGAAATCGGACCGGTGCTCGGCCATCAGATCGGTCAGGTAGCTCACCGCGAACTCGTCCACCCGTCTGCGCGCTGCCTCATGAACATCGCGGGGCAACCAGCCGAACTCGAAGGCGCGGGCGATGATTCGCTCAGCGGCGAGCTGAACTCCGGCGCCCAGCCCGGCGCCCGCGACGTGTTCGGCGAATCGCCCGATCGCGTTCGTGTCGCCCTGGGCGGCGAGGAAGGCCACGGTCGCGATCGCGTCGGCCACCTGCGACCGGTCGCCCGACAACGCGGCATCGATCGGAAGTCCGGGAGCGGCTGCCGGTTTACGGCCTGTCCGGCGCCGACGATTCTGCTTGGCCAAGGGTTGCGCCGATCCTGTTCGTGGAGGTGCTACCCGTCACGGGGGGTAGGCAGTGTTCGCGGCGTCCATTGTCGCGCATCGCTCCCGCGCGGCCGCGTCGTCATCGGGCCCGCGTCGAATCGTCGAAGGCAGCTCGGTTGTTCCCTGCCGATCCTGGGTTCGTAATCGCTACTCGCCCAAGGGAACTGCTGAAAGAGGGTGTCGGAAGTCGGTCGGTGAGCTTAGGCTGGCGGGATGAGTTATCGGGGGATGGTTCTCGACGAACGAGCCGAACTGGTCGACCTGCTGCGGGGGTTGAGCGAGCAGGAATGGGAGACGCCGTCGCTGTGCGCGGGGTGGCGGGTTCGTGACGTCGTCGGGCACCTGTTGCAGGACACCCTGAGCCCGCTGGGCTACGCGGCCGTCGTGGTGAAGAGCCGGGGCTCGGTCAGCCGCACCAATAACGCGCTCGCGCAGTCGTTCTCGGAGCTGACGACCGCGCAGCTGGTGGACAAGCTCGAGACCGAGTCGGGTCGCCTGTCGAAGTACTCGCCCCGGTTGATGCTCTCCGACCTCGTCGTCCACCACCAGGACATCCGCCGTCCCCTCGGCCGCCCACGGACGATCCCCGCGGACCGTCTCATCGCGGTCCTGAACTACCCCGACCCCTTCGCCTTCCCGGCCAGGTACGCCAAGGGTCTGCGTTTCGTCGCCACCGACGTCGACTGGTCCTCCGGCGACGGCCCGGAAGTGCGCGGCCCCGGCGAGGCCATCGCCCTGGCCGTGGTCGGCCGCACGGCCGCGCTCGCCGACCTCACCGGCGGCGGACTCCCCGAACTCCGCCGCCGCCTCGGCTGACTACTTCAGCAGTGGGGAATCGAGTTCGCGCGAGCCGACGGCCCCCACCTAGGTCAGTTCGTCGGCGCAGGTCGGCCGGGTCAGCGTCGCAGCGTGGTCGCGGTATCCGTCCGCGACAGTTTGTCGGGATTGCGGACCGAGTAGAGGCCGGTGACGAGGCCGTCGTCGACGCGCACCGCGAAGACCGTGTCGATCACGCCGTCGAGTCGCAGGATCAGGGCCGGGTGGCCGTTGAGCTGTGCCGATTCGACAGTCATCGCCGCGCCGATCCTCGGCACACTGGCGGTGAGCAAGGCGGCGACCAGGTCGGCCCCGACGATGGGCGACAGCGCGGCCTGCTTGATTCCGCCGCCGTCGCCGAGGAACACGACATCCGGTGCGAGCAGGTCGAGCAGATTCTGGAGATCGCCGGTCTCGATCGCCCGCTGGAATGCCGCGAGCGCATCGCGGGATTCGCTCGCCGACACGATGCCGCGCGGTCGGCGGGCTGCGACGTGGGCGCGCGCCCGGTATGCCAGCTGGCGGACGGCGGCCGGGCTCTTGTCGACGGCCTCGGCGATCTCGTCGTAGTCCAGATCGAATACTTCGCGCAGCACGAACACCGCCCTTTCGATCGGCGTCAGCGTCTCCAGGACGAGCAGCATCGCCATCGAGACGCTCTCGGCCAACTCGACGTCCTCGGCGATGTCAGGCGTGGTCAGCAGCGGTTCGGGCAGCCAGGGGCCGACATAGGACTCCCGGCGCCGACCCAGCGTGCGCAACCGATCGAGTGACCGGCGGGTCGTGATCCTGACCAGATACGCGCGCCGGTCGCGCACCGCGTCGAGATCGACGCCCACCCACCGCAGCCAGGTCTCCTGGAGCACGTCCTCGGCGTCGGCGGCCGAGCCGAGCATCTCGTAAGCGACCGTGAACAGCAGATTGCGATGGGCGACGAACACCTCCGTCGCCGGGTCCTTCGCTGTGCCCTCGGGCTGCGGCGCCATGGGTCACTCCCTTTCCACTCGGATGTATCGCCCATCAGACGCCGGCCGACGCCGTCGCGTAACACCGATCCGCAGTGGCGTGGATCACGTCGACGAGCTGTTACGGAGGTCCGGTCGCCGCCGTCTCATGGTCGTTCGATTCAGCACCAGCAGTGAGGAACACGTCATGGAACCCCGATTCAACCTTTTCGGCACCGAGGTCGGCGCCACGTTCGGCAAGCGGTTCGGCAACGCCAGCCTGGCACTGATCCGGTCGACCCTGCCGAAAGCCACCCAGGACCTGGTGATGCTGCGCGTCAGCCAGATCAACGGCTGCGGCTACTGCACCGACGCGCACAGCAAGGATCTGGCCCACTCCGGGCAGTCCGCGACGCGGATCAATCTCGTTGCCGCCTGGCGTGAGTCGACCGTGTTCACCGACGCCGAACGGGCGGCGCTGGCGCTGGCCGAGGAAGGGACCCGCGTCGCCGACGCCGCGCAGGGCGTATCCGACGAGACCTGGACCCAGGTGCGCGAGCACTACGACGACGAGCAGCTCGCCGCCTTGGTCGCCGTGGTGGCCCAGATCAACGCCGCCAACCGGCTCGGTGTCATCCTGCGCCAGCAGGGCGGTGCCTACGAGCCCGGCGCGTTCGACGCCGCGGCAGGCTGAGCGAATCGTGGCAGGCCCGGGTCCCCGGATCCGGGCCGACCCGCTCGACGCGCCGAGCGGTTGTGCGCGGGGTTCGCGTGACACGGGCCTCACCGGCGCGGACCGTTGCGGGAGCGGCGGCACAGACCTACTAGTCTGAATGCGTGAGTCTTGTGCTGTTGCCCGCTGTCGATGTCGCCAATGGTGAGGCCGTGCGCCTTGTGCAAGGGGAGGCCGGTAGCGAAACGAGCTATGGGTCGCCTCGAGACGCGGCGTTGGCGTGGCAGCAAGCGGGGGCCGAGTGGGTGCATCTGGTCGATCTCGACGCGGCCTTCGGCAAGGGGAGCAATCGCGAACTGATCGCTCAGGTCGTCGGTGAACTCGACGTGAAGGTCGAGCTGTCCGGTGGTATCCGCGACGACGATTCGCTGAAGGCGGCGCTGGCCACCGGGTGCGCGCGGGTGAACATCGGCACCGCGGCGATCGAGAATCCGCAGTGGTGCGCGCGAGTGCTCGGCGAGTACGGCGACCGGATCGCGGTGGGACTCGACGTCAAGCAGATCGACGGCCAGTGGCGGTTGCGCGGTCGCGGCTGGGTGACCGACGGCGGCGACCTGTGGGAGGTGCTCGAACGCCTCGAGCGTGACGGGTGCGCGCGCTATGTGGTCACCGACGTCTCCAAGGACGGCACGCTGACCGGCCCCAACCTCGAGCTGCTGAGCGAGGTCGCCAACGCCGCCGAGGCACCGGTGGTCGCCTCCGGCGGCATCTCGGTGCTCGACGACCTCGTCGCCATCGCCGGCCTGGCCGACGACGGTGTGGAGGGCGCGATCATCGGCAAGGCGTTGTACGCGGGCCGCTTCACGCTGCCCGAAGCTCTGGCCGCGGTGCGCTGACACCGCCGATGACCGCCGCGCCGAGCACCGCCGAACTGACCGACCTGCTGACCGTCGCCACCCAGATCCTGGACGGCGTGGTCCCGCGTTTCGTCGAAGGACTCGGCGCGCCGAGCGCGGTGACCAAGGGCCGCAACGACTTCGCCACCGAACTCGATCTCGAGCTGGAACGCACCATCTCCGCCGAACTCCAGCAGCGGACCGGCATCGCGGTGCACGGCGAGGAATTCGGCGGACCGGCGCTCACCTCGGGCACGGCCTGGGTGCTCGATCCGATCGACGGCACCTTCAACTACTCCTCGGGCCACCCGATGTCGGGCACCCTGCTGGCTCTGGTGCACGAAGGCGAGCCGGTGATCGGCCTGACCTGGCTGCCCATGCTGGGTCGCCGCTACGCCGCGGTGACCGGTGGACCGTTGTACCTCGACGGTGTGGCATTGCCACCGCTGGAACCGGGCAAGCTCGCCGACTCCATGATCGGATTCGGCGCTTTCAACCTCGACTCGGCGGGTCGCATCCCCGGCCAGTTCCGGTTCGACCTGCTCGGTGCACTGAGCCGGTTGTCCTCGCGGGTGCGGATGCACGGCGCCACCGGCATCGACCTGGCGTTCACCGCCTCGGGGGTGCTCGGCGGCGCGGTCGTGTTCGGGCACCATCCGTGGGACAACGCGGCCGGGGTCGCGCTGGTGCGCGCCGCGGGTGGCGTGGTCACCGACCTCGCGGGCGCGCCGTGGACGATCACGTCCGGTTCGGTGCTGGCCGCCGCACCGGGCGTGCACGAAGAACTGCTGGAAATGATTTGCACCGTCAGCGAAGAAGAACGAGGGTGAACCCCATGACACCGCGCACCGACGAACGACCCGGCACCACCGCGCCGAGTACCTTGGCGGTCCGCGTGATCCCGTGTCTGGATGTCGACGCGGGTCGCGTGGTCAAGGGCGTCAACTTCCAGAACCTGCGCGACGCGGGCGATCCGGTGGAACTGGCCGCGACCTACGACGCTCAGGGCGCCGACGAACTGACCTTCCTCGACGTCACCGCCTCCACCGGTGACCGCGGCACCATGCTCGACGTGGTGACCCGCACCGCCGAACAGATCTTCATCCCGCTCACCGTCGGCGGTGGGGTACGCACGGTCGAGGATGTCGACCGGCTGCTGCGCGCCGGCGCGGACAAGGTATCGGTGAACACCGCCGCCATCGCACGCCCCGAGGTGCTGTTCGAGATGTCGCAACGCTTCGGCGCCCAGTGCATCGTGCTCTCGGTCGACGCGCGCACCGTGCCCGACGGTCAGCCCGACACCCCGTCCGGCTGGGAGGTCACCACCCACGGCGGCAAGCGTGGCACCGGCATCGACGCTGTCGAATGGGCCGTCCGCGGCGCCGAACTCGGTGTGGGCGAGATCCTGCTGAACTCGATGGACGCCGACGGCACCAAGGCCGGTTTCGACCTGCCGATGATCACTGCCGTGCGCGCCGCGGTGCGCGTTCCGGTGATCGCCAGCGGCGGCGCGGGCGCGGTCGACCACTTCCCACCCGCTGTCCACGCCGGCGCCGACGCGGTCCTCGCCGCGAGCGTCTTCCACTTCGGCGACCTCACCATCGGCCAGGTGAAGAACGCGATGCGCGCGGACGGCATCACCGTCCGCTGACACCGGTTGCGGTGGCCAGCCGAATTCACCTGGCGCCGAACGAATTCGGCGTCACAGCACGATGATCCGACGGAACGCATCGACCGAGCGTCAACGGTGAGCTGGTCGCAGGCATTGGAATCATCGTGCGTGGATCGCGATGATCTCCGTTGCCGCCGACGTTGATGCGGGGATGAGCATCGGAATCGCGTTGTCCCCGTTCGTCCTCGACAACTCCGCCAACGCCGTGGACACGGCCGTCGACCTGGGCGGAGTCGCCGCCGAGGTCGGGCTGAGTTCGGTGTGGTTGGGACAGGCCTTCAGTAGTGACGCGATCGTGTTGGCGGCGTTGATCGGTCGGGCGGTGCCCGGGATCGAAGTGGGGACGTCGGTCGTTCCGGTGCCGGGCAGGCATCCGCTGCTGGTGGCCGGTCAGGCGCAGACCGCGCAGGCGGCGACCGGTGGACGGTTCGTGCTGGGGTTGGGGCTCGGCGCTCGGTCGCTGTCCGAACGCGCGTTCGGTGGGCCGTTCGACCGGCCCGGCCTCCGGCTGCGTGAATTCCTCACGGCGCTGCGGTCGATTCTCGACACCGGTGCGGTGGACTTCCGCGGTGAGACGGTGACCGCCGCCAGTCCGATGCCCGCGGCGGTGGCGGGTGCCGACCCGACGGTGCCGGTACTGGTCGCGGCCATGGGGCCGCAGGCGCTGCGAGCCACCGGCGAACTGGCCGACGGCACGTTGCCCTTCCTGGTCGGTCCCGAGGCGCTGGCCGAACACATCGTCGCGCCGTTGACCGCCGCCGCGACGGCCGCGGGCAGGCCGCACCCCCGCATCGTGGCGATGGTGCCCGGCGTCGTGACCGCCGACGTCGCCGCGGCCCGGAGCATCGCCGAGACGAAAACCGCCTTCTACGACACGATTCCGTCGTATCAGCGAGTGGTCGCGCTGTCGGGCGCCCAGCGGGCCGCCGAACTCGTGGTGATCGGCGACGAGGAGACGGTCGCCGACCGCGTGGCCGACTACTTCGCCGCGGGCGCCACCGATGTGGTGTTCTCCCAGACCGACCTCACCACACCCGAGGACCAGCAGCGCACCTGGCGGCTGCTCGGTGAGCTCAATCGCGCCCGCTGATCTGGCGTCACAACCCCATCTCGGCGGCGATGATCGTGCGCAGCACTTCGCTGGTGCCACCCACGATCCGATCGATGCGGTGGTCGGCGTAGAGGCGGGCGATGGGGGAGTCCGCGAGATAGCCGACCCCGCCGTGCAATTGGAGGCAGCGGTCGATCACCCGCCCGGCCGACTCGGTGCAGAACAGCTTCGCCGATGCCGCGTCGGCGGGGGTCAGGTCGCCGCGGTCGTGGGCGGCGAGCGCGCGGTCGACCACCGCCTCGATCGCGTCGACCTCGGCCCGGCAGGCGGCCAGCTCGAACGTGGTGTTCTGGAAGCTCGCCACCGAGTGGGTGAACGCGGTGCGCTCGGCGGTGAAGCGGCGCGCGAAACGCACCGCGGCCCTGGCCTGCGCGTGGGCGCCGACGGCGATGGTGAGCCGTTCGCGTGGCAGCTGTGCGGCGAGATGGTCGTCGCCACGGTGCGCGGCACCGAGCCGATCGGTCACCGGCACCCGCACATCGGTGAAGGTGAGTTGAACTATGTCGCAGACCTTTCGGCCGAGAGTGTCGAGGGCGCGCCCGACGCGGTAGCCGGGGGCGGCGCTGTCGACGACCAGCAGGGACAGGCCGTAGGTGGGGTCGTCCGCGCTCGGGGGCGCGGTACGCGCGCACACGATGACGCGGTCGGCGTGCACGCCCCCGATGACGTAGGTCTTCGAACCGTTGAGCAGGTATTCGCTGCCGTCCAGCGACAGGGGCGCGGTGGTACGCATGCCCGACGGCTCCGTGCCGGTGCCCGGTTCGGCGACCGCGAGCGCGAACATCGTTTCGCCGGTGACGAATCCGGGCAACCAGCGCTGCCGCTGTGCGGCGGTCGCCAGGTCGTTGATCAGGGGCAGACAGCGGGACACATGGGCGCTGGAGCCGCCGAAAGACACCGCGGCGCGCGCGATCTCCTCGGTGAGCACCGCCCGGTACCGGAACGAGTCCAGGCCGCGTCCGCCGTGTTCGACGGGCACCTCCATGCCGAGGATCCCGAGTTCGCCCAGCCGGTAATAGAATTCGCGCGGCACCAGCCCGTCGTCGTACCACTTGCCGAAACTCGGCACGACCTCGGCATCGATGAACGCGCGCATCGCCGCGCGGAAGGCGCGGTGCTCGGCATCGAAAACTGTTCTGCGCATGGGGAATCCTTACCGGCCGGAAACGGCCACGAGCCGGCCCGCCCGACGCGGTGATCGGGTGGGCCGGCGAGACGGCGGTGCGTACTACTTCGGCGGTGTGGGGACCGCGGGGTCCTTGCAGTAGGCGCCGAGTTCGGCCGGGCACGGCGCGAGAATGGTCGAGAAGTACTGGTAGGCCGAGAACAGCGCCAGCGGACCGCCGACGGTGACCAGACCGATCATCGTGCCGACCGCACCGAGCGTGGCCGCGCCGAGCACGCAACCGGCCACGGTGGCGCCGACCCACGGCACCAGCAGCACGATCACCGGGCTGGCGATGGTGGCGCCCGCGGCACCGCCGACCAGGCAACCGATGCCACCGCCGACCACCGCGCCGACGATGGCCGCCACGGCGCCACCGACGCCGAGGCGCTGGCTGAGGACCCCGAGCGCCGCCTGATCGCGCGGGGTGAAGGACTCGGCGATCTGCTGCGCGGCCACGTCCTGGGTGATCAGGTTCGTCGCCGGGGCCACCGGAGTGCCGCCCTCCTTGGACGGGGTCAGGGTCGCGGTACCGCCGTCGACGGTGGCGGCGATCGGGAACACCTTGTCGTCCATGCGGTAGGTCAGCGGCAGGGCGGCGACCGGGGTGTCGGCGGCGGTGGTGAGCACCAGCTGGCCGTCGACGACCTGCAGTTTGCCGTCGGTGGACAGCACCGCGGAGTCACCCTGCCTGCTCACCTCGTAGCGCACCTCGGTCTGTGGTGCGGGATCGGCGTTGCCGGTCCCGGTACTGACACACAGGGCCAATGCGGTCATCGCCGCCGTGGCCAGAGTGGTTGACATCTTCATCTGTGATCCTCATCGATCGGGGTACTTCGGACGAGCCGCGCACGCTGGGACGCGCTGCGCAACGAGGGAGGGGGTGACTACTTGCCCGCGGTGTCGATCAGACCGCCGTCGGTGAGCGACCAGTGCTCGCCGACGAAGGTCTGGATGCCGACCGCTTCGAGCGGATAGCCGTCGTTCGCACCGGTTTTCATCGCGATGCCGGGCAGCATCAGGTCGGCGGAGACGTTGTCCAGCGAGCGCATCGCGTCGCGCAGGCCCTCGCGGGTCGGGCACTTCGCCGCGTCCATGGTCTTGCGGAAGCTCTCGGCCATCGTCCAGCCGGCCATCGCGTGCTGGTTCTCGGGATCGGCGCCGGGGGCGTACTGCGTCAGCTTGGACCGGTAGGTCTGCATGCCCGCGTCCGTGGCCCAGCGCGGATCGGCGGCGTCCTTGAGGAACGCCGCGGTCACCGTGCCCTGGACGTTGGGCAGCCCCACCGGGCGCAGGGTGGCCATGGTGTTGGAGACCACGGCGAGTACGTGCAACGGATTCCAGTCAGCGTTGCGCACGTCGGCGGCCAGCGCCTGCGAGGCGAACTTCGGGGTCGAGAAGTTCAGCAGCACATCGGCTTTGGAGTTGGCGAGGTTGCGCACCTGGGCATCGACGGTGGGGTCGGTGACCTCGAAGCTCTGTTCGGCGATCACCTTCACCCCGCTGCCCGCGACGCCCTCGGTGAACGCCGCGAGGAGGTCCTTGCCGAAGTCGTCGTTCTGGTAGAGCACCGCCACGGTGGCGTTGGGCCGCTGCGCTTTCACGTACTGCGCGTAGGCCAGCCCCTCGGTGCGGTAGCTGGGCTGCCAGCCGATGGTCCACGGGTGCTCGGTGCCGGCACCGAATTTGTTCGCCCCGGTGGCGACGAAGACCTGGGGCACCTTGCGCTGGTTGAGGTAGTCGGTGACCGCCGAAGAGGTTGCCGTGCCGAGGGTTTGGAAGACCGCGAACACCTGGTCCTGTTCGACCAGGCGACGGGTCTCTTCGACCGTCTTCGGCGGCTGGTAGCCGTCGTCGCGGACGATGTACTCGACCTTGCGTCCATCGATGCCGCCCTGCTCGGCGTTGATGTAGTCGAAGTAGGCCTTGGCGCCCTTGGGGACCTCGCTGTAGGCCGAGGCCGGACCCGACAGCGGGTACGCCCCGCCGAGTTTGATGGTGCTGTCGGTGATACCGGTGGTCTGTTGGCCCTGGCAGTCGCCTTGACCGACGGAGCCGGTCTCCTCGCCACGACCACCACACGCGGTGAGGGTCGCGAGAAGCGCGGCCGTCACACCGATGGAGCGGATTGCCCTAGTGCGCATGAGTTTTCCCTTTCCGGACACGATGTCCGAGCCATTGCGTCCACTGGGTGGCCAGGCCGGCCAAACCCTTCGGCGCGAGGTACATGACCGCGATGATCAGCAGTCCGAAGATGACGCCGGGTGCGGCCTGGTTGACGTCCTGGGCGAAACTGGGCACGAACATCACGAACAGTCCGCCCAGCAGCGGGCCCCAGGTGGTGCCGAGCCCGCCGACGACCAGTCCGGCCAGCAGCGTGATCGACAGCGTCAGCGCGAAGGAGTCGGGCGAGACGAACGCGATCACCCAGGTGTAGACACAGCCGGCCACACCGGCCAGCAGCGCGCTCCAGGCGAAGGCGAGCGTCTTGTAGTGCGCCAGGTTCACCCCGAGCACCTCGGCGGCGATCTCGTTGTCGCGCATCGCGTGCAGGGCCCGCCCGACTCGCGAGCGCAGCATTCCGGCGACCAGCACGAAGCCGATCACGGTGGTGGCCAGTGCCAGGAAATACAGCCACTGGTCCTCGGCGAGGCCGGTCCACGCGGGCGGCACCGGCTTGTCGACAACGAGTCCCATCGAGCCGCCGGTCAGGTCGTCGAACCGCTTGAGCAGGGGGACCAGGAAGATCGCGATGGCCAGGGTGACCAGCGCCAGGTACAGCCCGCGCAGTCGCAACGCCGGGACGCCGAGGGCGAAACCGAGGACGAAGGTGATGGCCGCGGCGATCGGGATGGTCGCGAAATACGGTACGTCCCAGCGCTGCATCGCGATCGCGGCGGTGTAGGCGCCGACCGCGAAGAACGCACCGTGGCCCAATGAGATCTGGCCGGTGTGACCGACCAGCAGGTTCAGCCCGAGCAGGGTGACCGCGTAGATCATCGCCATGGCCAGCTGGAAGGTGTGGAACGGCACCAGCTGGAACGGGGCCGCGCAGGCGAGCAGCAGTAGCGCTGCCGTCGCGAGCAGTGGCCACCGGATGGCACTGATACGAGCTGAGACGGAATTATTCTGTGGGACAGACAGTTTCGTGGTCACTGGCTTTTCGGTGAGTTTCACTTCGCTCATACTCTTTCCACCGCCGCGTGTCCGAACAGACCTTGCGGGCGCAGCAAGAGCACGCCCAGGATGATCACCAGCGGCACGCCGATCTTGAGTTCGGTGCCGATCGCGTCGACGTAAGCGCCGGTGAGGGTTTCGGCGACGCCGACGATCAGACCGCCCGCCACCGCGCCGCCGGGGGAGTCGAACCCGCCCAGCGTCGCCGCCGCGAAGGCGTAGATGAGGACTCCGCCCATCATGTTGGGTTCGAGGAACAGCAGCGGCGCCGACAGCACGCCTGACACCGCCCCGACCAGCGCGGCCAGTCCCCAGCCGAGCGCGAGCACGGTGCCGACCCGGATACCGACGAGTTTGGCCGACTGCGGGTTACACGCCACCGCACGCATGGCGAGCCCGATCCTGGTGTAGCGGAACAGCAGATACAGCAGCGCCATGACCACGCCGACGACGAGCAGGACGCCGAGACTGCCGTAGCCCACACTCAGCCCGCCACCACGCAGAGCCCCCTCCGGGAAGGGATTCGGGAACGATTTGGTCTGATACGACCAGATCCAGCCCGCGGTGGCGTGGATGGTGAAGAACAGTCCGACGGTGACGATCACCAGGGTGATCTCGGGCGCGCCCTCGACCGGCCGGATCACCACTCGTTCGATCAGCATGCCGCCGGCGAACGAAATGGCGAGAGTGAGGATCAGCGCCGCCCAGAACGGCATGATCTGGCTCAGCTGCCAGGCCAGGAACGCCGAGAACATGGCCAGCTCACCCTGGGCGAAATTGACGATCCCGGTGAATCGGTAGATGAGCACCAGTGCCAGCGCGAGACCCGCGTAGATCGCGCCCGCGGACAGACCCTCGACGAGTTGCTGCAGGAATTCGATCACGGCTTCACCTGGATTCCCAGGTAGGAGCGGGTGACCTGTTCATCGGCCCTGATCTGCTCGGCGGTGCCCGACAAGACGATGCGCCCGGTTTCCAGGACGTGCGCCTGCTGGGCGACACCGAGCGCCAGGTGGGCGTTCTGTTCGACGACGATCACCGTGGTGCGTTCCTCCTCGTTGATGGTGGCGACGATCCCGAACAACTCCTGGGTGACCAGCGGTGAGAGGCCGAGCGAGGGTTCGTCGAGCAGCAGCATGCGTGGCCGCAGCATCAGCGCCCGGCCGATGGCGAGCATCTGCTGCTGGCCGCCGGACAGGCCGCCCGCGGCGTCGCGTTGTTTGTCGCGCAGGATCGGGAAGTAGTCGTAGACGCGGCGCAGGTCGGTTTCGACGGCGGCGCGGTCACGGCGGGGGTAGGCGCCCAGGCGCAGGTTCTCTTCGACGGTGAGCGGGGCGAAGGTGCCGCGCCCCTCGGGAACATGGGCCACGCCGAGGCGCGCCATCGATTCCGGTGCGCGACCCGATACTTCGTCACCGTCGAGGAGCAGGCTGCCGCGAACCTTGATCATCCCGCACAGGGCGCGCAGCAGGGTGGTCTTGCCGGCGCCGTTGGGGCCGAGGATCGCGCACACGGTGCCCTGCCGGACCGAGAAGCTGACGCCGTGCAGGACTTTCGCCGCACCGTAACCGGCATGCAGATCGGTGACCGTCAAGAACGCGTCGTCGGCCGTCGGCCAGTGCTCGCTCATGCCGAAGCCCCCAGATAGGCGCGAATGACGGCCGGATCCTGCTGTACCGCTTCGGGTTCGCCCTCGGCGATCACCTGGCCGAACTCGAGGCAGATCACCCGATCGCAGGTGCCCATCACGAAACCCATGTGGTGTTCGACGACGATCACGGTCAGCGCGAGGTCGGCTTGCAGGGTGCGCAGGCGGTGGGCGAATTCGTCGACTTCTCCGTGGCTCAAGCCGTTCACGGGTTCGTCGAGCAGCAGCAGTTGTGGCCGCACCGCCAGCGCTCTGGCGAGTTCGATGCGTTTGAGGGTGCCGAAAGGCAGACCGGAAGCCGGGTGGTCGGCGACCGCGGTCAGGTCGAGGCGCTCGAGCAGTTCATCGGCTTCGGCGCGCAGCAGCTTTTCCTCCCTGCGGATCTTCGGCAACCGCAGTCCGGCTGATACGAAGCCCGCGCAGGCTCGGTGGTGCGCACCCACGAGGATGTTCTCGCGCACCGAGAGACGGGGGAACAGGCCCAGGTTCTGGAAAGTGCGGGCGATGCCGAGCGCGGCCAGCGCGTCGGGCCGCACCGTGGACAGATCGGTGTCGAGGTAACGCATGGTGCCCGACGTCAGCCGGTTGCGCCGGGTCATGCAGTTGAACAGGGTGGTCTTGCCTGCGCCGTTGGGTCCGATCAGGCCGACCATTTCGCCGGAAGCGACCGTGAACCCGACGTCCTGTAAAGCGGTGATACCGCCGAAGCGCACCGTCAGGTTGGTTATCTCGAGCATGCGACGAACACTAAGACCGCAGGTCGGAGCCCACATCGGACGTTGTGGACCAAGAACTCGACCGGTGCTCGTCCGCTGCGGACAGTGTGACGTGGTTGACACTGTGAGCGCGCGCATGCACACTCCCGGAACATGTCAGCTGGATCACGTTTATCCGTTTCGACCGAGTCTGATCAGGTGCGGGCCGAGCGTCACCGGATAGCGGGTGCGGCGTACGACCACGCCGATGAGATCGCCGACGACGTGATGGCCAAGATCCGCGCCGAGCTGCCCGGCTACGCCACCGCGGGCCCCGGTCTGCTCGACGATGTGCACGATCAGCTCGCCCGGCTGAGCCGCACCGGGCTCGGCGCCTTGCTCGAGCACCGACGTGTCTGCCCGTCCGACGTCGCCTACGCGCGGCAGGCGGCGGCGCGACGGGCCCGCACCGGGCTGCCGCTGGTCGACTACATCGCGGCGTTTCGCCTCGGCCAGCGTGCCATCTGGAAAACGCTGCTCGCGCACGCGGGCGATTCCGAGGCAGGTCAGGCGGCCGTGCTGTCGCTGGCGGGGCCGCTGGCCCGCTACACCGATCTGATCAGCACCCAGGCCACCGACGCGTATCTGGAGTTCCAGCAGTACGTGGCCGCCGAATCCGGGCGCGACTCGCAGGCGCTGATGGACGCGCTGCTCGACGGTGCGCTGCCGGCGAGCGGTCCGCACCTGTCGGTGGCCACCGCGCACGGAATCGGGGCCGAACGCACCGCGCCGGTGGTGGTGATCACCGCGGTCGTGCTCGATCGGGCGGAACGCAACGAGGATTCGTCCGAAAGACTCGGTCAGGCAAGGCAATTGGTGTCCGCGGCGATGGCTCGGTGCACGGTCAACGGATTGCGGACGCTGTCGGTGGTCCGCGGATCCGAGATCATCGCCGTGCCCGCGCTCGGTGCGGGCGACGCCGCCGACGGATTGTGCGAGCGGCTGCGCGTGATGCGTGACGAGCTGGGCGCCGAGGGCCTCACGTTGGCCGTCGGGGTGAGCACCGCGGTCACCGAGGTCGCCCAGATTCCACGTGCCTACCGGCAGGCGCAGGCCGCGCTCGAACTCCTGCCCGAAGGCGGCGGGGTACTCGCGTTACCGCAGCTCACGCCGTTCAAATATCTGCTCCTGCGCGCCGATGACACCACCCGTCAGCTGGTGGACCCCCGCATCGGGAGCGCACTGGCCGAGGACCGCGTTCGTGGCGGGACATTGGCCGAGACGATCCGCGCGTTCGCCGCCGCCGACATGAACCTGCGCGAAGCCGCCGACACCCTCCACATCCACCTCAATACGGCCAAGTACCGGCTCGGCCGGATCCAGGAACTCACCGGTCGCAATGTCCGCAGCGTGAACGACCTGGTGGAACTGCTGGTGGCCATCGAACTGGCTGCTGTTATAAACGAGGCATGAGCCTCGACCCCGCCATCGCCGCCCGCCTCAAGCGCACCGAGGACGGACTGATCGCCGCGATCGCACAGGAAAAGGCCACCGGCGACGTGCTGATGATGGCCTGGATGGACGACGAGGCGCTGGCCCGCACGCTGGAAACCCGCAAGGCGACCTACTATTCGCGTTCGCGTCAGCAGTACTGGGTCAAGGGCGAGACCTCCGGGCACACCCAGTACGTGCACGAGGTGCGCCTGGATTGCGACGGCGACACGCTGCTGCTGATCGTCGATCAGGAGGGCGCGGCCTGCCACACCGGCACTCACACCTGCTTCGACACCGACGTACTGCTCGCCATCGGCTAGTCGCCGTCTTCGACGAGGATCCGGTTCAGCCGGTCGGACAGGGATTCCCCGAGTACCGCGAGTTGCGCGGTCTGCTGATCGGTGAGACCGTCCAGAACGAGCCTGCGTACGGCGTCCACGTAGCCGGGGGCCGCCTCGATCACCTTCTCGAAACCGGCGTCGGTGAGAACCGCGTACACCCCGCGTCGGCCCGCGGTGGTGTCGCGGCGCACCCAGCCGATGCGTTCCAGCTTCGAGACCACATGCGAGAGTCGCGATAGCGACGCATTTGCCTTGTGGGCGAGATCACTCAGTTGCAGCCGGTGTCCCGCCTCCTCGGAGAGCAGGCTGAGTACCCGGAACTCGAAATGGGTGAGGCCGGACTCGCGCTGCAACCGGGTGTCCAGTGCGCCGGGAATCCGGGTCATGAGCGCGACGATCGCCTGCCATGCGCGTTGTTCGACGGGGTCGAGCCACTGAGTCATCGCCGGTACTGCCTCGCGGCCGGACGGCGGACATGGTGGAGTGAGGCGCGCACACGAAAGAGTTTGCCACGACGTCGCTGTGGCGTCCGGGAGTTGGCGGTGGTCGTGAGGTCACTCACATCACCGCGGGGGTGTGGGTGAGGGCTACCGATCGCCGGTCATCGGCGGCGTAGCGGGCGCCGGTTCCTGCGCCGCGGCCTTGGCGGCCTTGTGACGGCTGAATCCGCGCTTGCCCATCAGCGCGATCACCAGCGCGAACACCACCGCCGCGATGATGGCGCCGACCAGGCAGGCGCCGCGGAACGCCGGCGCGTCGACGTCCAGAATTCGCTGACCCGCGTGTGCGGCATTGTTGCCGCCGAGCACGATCGTCAACGTCATCAGATTCGGCAGCGAGCAGGCCAGCGCGACGATCACCGCCGCGCCCGCCATGAACTTGCCGCCCTTGCGCTTCCACACCCGCACCGCGAATATCAGCAGCAACAGCGGCAGCAAGGTGAACACGAAGCCGTACACCAGCCCCCACCAGATGCCCGAGCTGAAACTGCCGTGCACGGTGTTGGCCAGCCGCTGTGCCCACCACCGGGGGATGAACGAGGACAGGATGAAGTAGGCGGCCACCAGCACCACCACCGTGGCGAGGGTCATGATCGCCCGGTTACGCCATACGACGGCCGTGGGCTTCTGACCGCTCGACTGCACCTCGCCGGTTGTCATCTGCCCAGCGTAAATGCGTCGAGGTCGCCGGGCGCCGATCCGCCGCCCGGCGATTCGCCGACCGGAACTACTCGGGAGTGATGCTGCGCTTGCGCAGGAAGGCCAGCGCTTCGTCGGCATGCACGGCCGCCCGCAGCTCACCGGTGACGATCTCGAGAATCGTGCGGTCGGTGTCGATGATGAAGGTGTGTCGCTTGACCGGGGCGAGTTTGCCGAGCAGTCCACGCTTCACGCCGAACGCGGCGGCGACCGCGCCGTCGCTGTCGGACAGCACCGGGTAGTCGAGGCGCTGCTTGGTGGCGAAACCGGCCTGCACCTCGGTGCTGTCGGTGCTGATACCGACACACGAGGCGCCCAGCGCGGCGAACTCGCCGCTCAGATCACGGAAGTGGCAGGCCTCGGCGGTGCACACCGGAGTGTTGGCGGCGGGGTAGAAGAAGAGCACCACCGGGCCGTCGGCGAGCAAGCCGTCGAGCGAGCGGAGCTGGGCGGACTGATCGGGGAGCTCGAATTGCGGAGCGCGCTGGCCTGGCTGCATGCCCAGACAGTAACGACCGGCGGCCGAGTAAGGAAGATCCCCGTTCGCGTCCACGAACGGGGATCTGGGGTCCTATTGCCCGAGCAGTGCCGCGATGTCGGGATTGCGGATCTGCATCACGTCGAGGATGCCGTGCGCGCGCAAGAGTGGTTCCAGCTCGCGGATGCGATCGCTGTGCCCGGCGTACTCGTCGGGGAAATTCTTCTTGTCGAGGTCCTGGATGGCCTTGGCGTAGGTGACGAACGAATTGATCGCGCTCGTCGCCACCGCCTGCTGGCCGGGACCGAAGTGCTGCTGCGACGGGACGGCCAGCCGGCCGTCCTGTGCGCCCTGCTGCGAGGGGTACACCATTGCTCCTCTCGGAAAGGGGATTACCGCATGCGACATGGAACGCGCGCGAGTGTAGTGATGCCGGTCACCGCCCGATTCGGCGCGGGGTCGGGTCCGCGCGCGTCGGCGACGGCACGCCTGGGATGATGGGCCCATGCAGGGCGCGTCGACACCAACCACCACGACCCGCGAACAGTTCCGGCTGCTCGCCGCCGAGCACCGGGTCGTCCCGGTGACCCGAAAGGTGCTGGCGGACTCCGAAACTCCGCTCTCGGCCTACTCCAAACTGGCCGGCGACCGGCCGGGCACCTTCCTGTTCGAATCCGCGGAGAACGGGCGCTCGTGGTCGCGCTGGTCGTTCATCGGCGCGGGCAGCCCGTCGGCACTGACCGTGGTCGACGGCGAAGCCGCCTGGCTCGGCACGGTGCCCGTCGACGCACCCACCGGCGGTGACCCGCTGCGCGTGCTGCACGACACCCTCGAACTGCTGCGCACCGAACGGCTGCCCGGGCTGCCGCCGCTCACCGGCGGCATGGTCGGCTTCCTCGGCTACGACGCGGTGCGCCGGATCGAACGTCTGCCCGAGCTCGCCACCGACGATCTGCGGCTGCCCGAACTGGTCCTCATGCTGGCCACCGATCTGGCCGCGTTCGACCACCACGAAGGCGCGATCACCCTCATCGCCAACGCGGTGAACTGGGACGGCACCGACTCCCGGGTCGACGAGGCCTACGACGACGCGCTCGCCCGGCTCGACCGGATGACCGCCGCGCTGGCCACCCCCGCGCCCTCCACGGTATCGATCTTCGACCAGCCCGAACCGCAGTTCCTGCGCAGGCGCACCACCGAGGAATTCGGTACCGGCGTGCGCCGCCTGATCAAGGAGATCGAGGCGGGCGAGGCGTTCCAGGTCGTGCTCTCGCAGCGCTTCGAAATGGACTACACCGGGTCCCCGCTGGCGGTCTACCGCATGCTGCGGGCCTCGAACCCGAGTCCGTACATGTATCTGATGCACATCCCCGACGGCGAGGGCGGCACCGCGTTCTCGATCGTCGGCTCCAGTCCCGAATCGCTGGTCACCGTGAAAGACGGCGTGGCCACGACACACCCGATCGCGGGTACCCGCTGGCGTGGCGAGAGCGCCGAGGACGACATCCTGCTCGAGAAGGACCTGCTGGCCGACGAGAAGGAGAACGCCGAGCACCTGATGCTCGTCGACCTCGGTCGCAACGATCTGGGCCGGGTCTGCCGTCCCGGCACGGTGAAGGTGACCCAGTACCGCCACGTCGAGCGGTATAGCCACGTGATGCACCTGGTCTCGACAGTGTCCGGGCAGCTCGCCGAGGGCAAGATCGCACTCGACGCGGTGCGTGCCTGCTTCCCCGCCGGCACGTTGTCGGGTGCGCCGAAGGTACGGGCGATGGAACTGATCGAGGAGCTGGAACCGACCCGGCGCGGCGTCTACGGCGGCGTGGTCGGCTACCTCGACTTCGCCGGCGACGCCGACACCGCCATCGCCATCCGCACCGCCCTGCTCAAGGACGGCACCGCCTACGTCCAGGCGGGCGCGGGCGTGGTCGCCGACTCCGATCCGGTCTACGAGGACACCGAGGCCCGCAACAAGGCCATGGCGGTGCTCAAGGCGATCGCGGCGGCGCAGACCCTGCGCACCTACGAAGGCGGGGACCTGTGACGGCCACGCCCGGAGCAGACCACACCGATTCCGTCGACCCGGCGGACTCCTCGAACGACGGCCCGAACTCGTCCGCCGCACGTCCCGCCGACGCGGCGAGCGTGCAGGCCGACCATTCCGCCAGAGCCACGGCGGCGAAGCCGATCGTGCCGGTTGTGTTGCTCGCGCTGGCGGCAGCGGGGCTGTGGGCGTCTTCGCGGATGACGTGGGTGACGGTGTACTCGGCCGACGGCCTCACCGAACCGCGCACCGACGACCTCAACGGTGGTGTGTGGTTCGGCGCGCTCACCCCGCTCGCGCTGGTGCTGGTCGCCTCGATCGCGGCGGTGTTCGCGGTCAAGGGTGTGCTGCGGCAGTTGCTCGGGGTAGTGATCTCGGTCGTGGCCGCGGCCGCCGCGGTGCCGGGGTTCGCGCTGGCCGTCGGCGCGGGCAGGACCGCCGACCGGGCGGGCACGCTGGCCGAGCTGCCGGTGCGCGCGGTGGTCAGCTCCGCCGACACCCACCTGGGTCCCGCGATCCTGTCGATCGTCGCGGCGAGCCTGGCACTGGCCGCGGGCATCCTGCTCACCCGGCGCACCGGCGAACGCACCGAGGAGGTCTCCGACCGATACGACAACCCGGTGTTCCGCAAGGCCGACGCCAGCGCCGCGGTGAGCAAGCAGAACGCGGAGACCGGATCCGCGGCGCCGCTGTCGGACCGGGTGCTGTGGGACGCGCTCGACGCGGGCACCGACCCGACCGATACCCCGGACACTCCCGGTGCCGACCGCGGTCCGGCCGGGGAGAACAAGTGACCGGCAGCACCCCCGCCGCAGTGACACGCGCGGCGGGCATTTATTCTTTACCAGCATCGGTGAGACAGCGCCCGAGGGGACTCTCGGGCGAGAAGTGCGTCTCCCCAGAAAGGATTCGAGCCAGATGACGGTACTCGACTCGATTCTCGACGGGGTCCGAGCGGATGTTGCCGCTCGCGAAGCCCTCCTCGATTTTCAAGCGATCAAAGCTGCTGCCGCCGCGGTCAAGGGACCGCTGGACGCACACGCCGCGCTGCACGAGGACGGAATCGGTGTCATCGCGGAAGTGAAGCGAGCCAGCCCCTCCAAGGGCGCGCTCGCCGACATTCCCGATCCCGCCGTGCTGGCCAAGGCCTACGAAGACGGGGGCGCGCGCATCATCAGCGTGCTCACCGAGGGCCGCCGCTTCGGTGGATCGCTCGACGATCTCGACGCCGTGCGCGCTGCCGTGAACATCCCGGTGCTGCGCAAGGACTTCGTCGTCGGCCCGTACCAGATCCACGAGGCCCGTGCCCACGGCGCCGATGTGATCCTGCTGATCGTGGCCGCGCTCGAACAGGACGTGCTCGCCTCGCTGATCGACCGCACCGAATCCCTCGGCATGACCGCCCTGGTGGAGGTGCACACCGAGGAAGAGGCCGATCGCGCCCTCGAAGCCGGTGCGACGGTGATCGGCATCAACGCGCGCAACCTCAAGACCCTCGAGGTCGACCGCGATGTGTTCGCGCGGATCGCGCCCGGCCTGCCCTCGGAGGTCATCCGGGTGGCCGAGTCCGGCATCCGCGGCACCGCCGACCTGCTGGCCTACGCCGGTGCGGGCGCCGATGCCGTGCTCGTCGGCGAAGGCCTGGTGACCAGTGGTAACCCGCGTTCGGCCGTGTCCGAACTGGTGACCGCCGGCACGCACCCGTCCTGCCCGAAGCCGGCCCGACGGAGCATCCGGTGACGGTGCTTCCCCCGGCGAGCGCCGGTGTCGCCCAGCACTCCGAGTACGAACCCGACGCGGGCGGCCACTTCGGTGTCTACGGCGGACGGCACGTCCCCGAGGCGCTGATGGCCGTGATCGAAGAGGTCACCGCCGAGTACGACAAGATCCGCACCGATCGCGGCTTCCTCGACGAGCTCGACCGGCTGCAGCGCGACTACACCGGCCGTCCGTCGCCGGTGTTCGAATGCACCCGGCTGGCCGCGCACGCGGGTGGCGCGCGGATCTTCCTCAAGCGTGAGGACCTCAACCACACCGGCTCGCACAAGATCAACAATGTGCTCGGTCAGGCGTTGCTCGCCAAGCGGATGGGCAAGACGCGCGTCATCGCCGAGACCGGAGCGGGCCAGCACGGCGTCGCGACGGCTACCGCGTGCGCGCTGCTCGGCCTCGACTGCGTGGTCTACATGGGTGCGGTCGACACCGCCCGCCAGGCGCTCAATGTGGCTCGCATGCGGCTGCTCGGCGCCGAGGTGATCCCGGTGACCTCGGGTTCGCAGACGCTCAAGGACGCGATCAACGAGGCGTTGCGCGACTGGGTGACCCACGCCGACGACACGTTCTACTGCTTCGGCACCGCCGCCGGTCCGCACCCGTTCCCGCTGCTGGTCCGTGATTTCCAGCGCGTGATCGGCTTGGAGGCGCGCGAGCAGATCCAGCTTCCGGCGCAAGCGGGCAGGCTGCCCGACGCCGTCGTGGCCTGCGTGGGCGGCGGTTCCAACGCCATCGGCATCTTCCATGCCTTCATCCCCGATGCGGGCGTGCGCCTCGTCGGTTTCGAGGCGGCCGGTGACGGCGTCGAAACCGGGCGCCACGCCGCCACCTTCACCGGTGGCACGCCCGGTGCGTTCCAGGGCGCCTACTCGTACCTGTTGCAGGACGAAGACGGCCAGACCATCGAATCGCATTCGATCTCGGCCGGACTCGACTACCCGGGCGTGGGCCCCGAGCACGCCCACCTCAAGGACATCGGCCGCGCCGAATACCGGCCGATCACCGACACCGAGGCGATGGACGCGCTGCTGCTGCTCTCGCGCACCGAGGGCATCATCCCGGCGATCGAGTCCGCGCACGCGGTGGCGGGCGCGCTGAAGCTGGGCGTGGAGCTCGGCGAGGGCGCGGTCATCCTGGTCAACCTGTCCGGTCGTGGTGACAAGGACATGGACACGGCGGGGCGCTGGTTCGGTCTGTTCGACGACGATGCCGAGGAGCACCAACAGTGAGTCAGCAGTCGCGTCTTGCGAACACCTTCGCCGCGGCCCGCAGCGAGGGCCGGGCCGCCCTGATCGGCTATCTGCCCGCCGGTTATCCCGATCTCGCCGGCTCCATCGCCGCGTGCCGTGCACTCGTCGAATCCGGCTGTGACATCGTCGAAGTCGGCGTCGCCTACTCCGATCCCGTGATGGACGGCCCGGTCATCCAGGCCGCCGCCGAGCAGGCGCTGCGCAGCGGGGTGCGGGTCCGCGATGTGTTCTCCGTCGTCGAGGCGATCGCCGATGCCGGTGGTCAGGCCGTGGTGATGAGCTACTGGAACCCGGTGCTCAAATACGGCGTCGACACCTTCGCCCGCGATCTCGCCGCGGCCGGTGGCGCCGGCATCATCACGCCGAATCTGATCCCCGACGAGGCCGACGACTGGTTCGTCGCCTCGGCCACGCACAATCTGGATCGCATCTTCCTGGTCGCGCCGTCGTCGACCGAGGAGCGTCTGGTCAAGACCCTCGAGGCCTCCCGCGGCTTCATCTACGCGGCCTCGACCATGGGTGTGACCGGTGCCCGTGACGCGGTCTCCTCGGCCGCGCCCGCGCTGTGCTCGCGCATCCGCGCGCACTCCGACATCCCGATCGGCGTCGGCCTCGGCGTGCGCTCGGGGGCGCAGGCCGCCGAGATCGCCGCGTACGCCGACGGCGTGATCGTCGGTTCGGCGCTGGTCTCGGCCGTGCCGGAGGGTCTCGACGCGGTGCGCGCGCTGACGGCCGAACTGGCCGAGGGCGTGCGTTCGGCGACCGTTCGCTCCTAGCAGTTCGCACGATGGGCCCGGCCGCTGATCCGCGGCCGGGCCCATCGCTCGTCACCGGCCCGTCGTCCACCGTCCGGGTCGCGGCAACACGCCCGTAGGGCTCTCCACTAACGTGGGCCGGGTGAACTCAGTCCTGGCCTATATTCCGAGTCCGCCCCAGGGGGTCTGGCAACTCGGACCCTTCCCGCTGCGGGCATACGCACTGTTCATCATTCTCGGCATCGTCGTCGCCATCTGGTGGGGTGAACGCCGGTGGCGCGAGCGCGGTGGTCAGCCGGGCGCCGTGCTCGATGTCGCGATGTTCGCGGTGCCGTTCGGCCTGGTCGGCGGCCGGATCTATCACGTGGCCACCGACTGGCAGAAGTACTTCGGCGAGGGCAAGCATCCCGTCGAGGCGCTCTACATCTGGCAGGGTGGCCTCGGCATCTGGGGCGCGGTGTTCTTCGGCGCCATCGGTGCCTGGATCGGCTGCCGGATGTACAAGATCCCGCTGCCCGCGCTCGGCGACGCCGTCGCGCCCGCTGTGCTGCTCGCCCAGGCCATCGGCCGGCTCGGCAACTACTTCAACCAGGAGCTGTACGGGCGCGCCACCGAGCTCCCGTGGGGCCTGGAGATCTATGAACGGTTCGACCCGGAGACCGGCGCGCGGGACATGATGAACGGGGTGTCGACCGGGCGGGTGCTCGAAGTCGTGCAGCCGACCTTCCTGTACGAGCTCGTCTGGAACGTGCTGGTCGTCATCGGTCTGGTGCTGCTCGACAAGCGCTACAAGATCGGCCACGGACGACTGTTCGCGCTCTATGTCGCGGGCTACAGCTTCGGCCGGTTCTTCGTCGAGCTGCTGCGCAGCGACGAGGCCACCCATATCCTCGGCATCAGGATCAACTCGTTCACCTCCGCACTCGTCTTCCTCGGCGCCATGGCCTACTTCGCCTTGGCGACCAAGGGCCGCGAAACCCCGGCCCAGTTGCAGCCCGACGGTGAGCCGCGCCCCTGGCCGTGGCAGTTCTCCGCGCTGCGCGCCGCCGGTGCGGCCGACAACGCGGCGGCGACGGACTCCGAGACCGCGGCCGTCGACGTCACGAAGAAGGCGGATTCCGCTGAGGTGGACAAGGATTCGGCAGAAGCGGATGTCGTGTCCGAATCTGTCGGCGCCGCCGACGCGAAGGATGTCACCGACGCGAAGAAATCCTGATCCACGACAGTTTTCGTGGAATCGGCGGGCGTCCGGCAACATTGCGGACGCCCGCCGCGATATTCCACGGTATGGCGAGGGCAGCTCGGGGAAGCACCCGACAAGACAACGGTGGGCAGGACCGGCAACAATGACCCGTGATCGTCGCGGGCGCACCGCCGTTCGGCCGATCGCCACTGGCCGGGGGCCACGACGGGTACCCGCACGAATGATGGAGGACATGAGTGACCGACCCCTACAACCCCAATCCACAGTACGGCCCTGACCTGAGCAAGCAGCCCGACTCGGGTTCGCAGCCGCAGTACGGCCAGCCTGCCTACGGTCAGCCCTCTGATCCGTATGCCCAGCAGCCGCAGCAGCCCGGCTACGGTCAGCCGCAGTACGGTGCGCCGCAGCCGCAGTACGGTCAGCCTGCCGACCCGTACGCTCAGCAGCCGCAGCCGGGGTACGGCGCAGCGCCGTACGGGGCCATGCCGCAGGGCTACAACCCGAACGACCCGGAAGCCCCCTACGGCCGGGACATGTACGGCGTGCCGTTCTCGGACAAGCAGAAGCTGATGGCCGGTCTGTTGCAGATCTTCCTCGGCAGCTTCGGCGTCGGTCGCTTCTACCTCGGTTACACCGGTCTCGGCATCGCCCAGATCGCGGTGACCTGGCTGACCTGTGGTCTCGGCGCCATCTGGCCGCTGATCGACGGCATCATGATGCTCACCGGCAAGGTGCCCGACGCGCAGGGTCGCCCGCTGCGCGACTGATTCCTGCCCGCACGGGGATGAACGGGTGTTCTGCTACGGCGGGGCACCCGTTTCGTGTTTCCCCGCCGGTATTCCGATCACGGTGAGCGATACTCTGTGTCGGTCTGTGGCGGCGCCGTAGCGTCGCTTGGCCTGCGCGTGCCCCCTACGCGCAGCGGAGAAAGGGATGTCCGTGCGCAAATTCATTGCCGCCGCCGTACTCGCTGTGGTCGCCGCGACGGGCCTGTCGGCCTGCTCGTCCGCGTCCGACCCGAACGTGCTGAAGATCGGTACCGAGGGCACCTACGCGCCGTTCAGCTACCAGGAGGGCGGCACGCTCACCGGCTACGACGTCGAGGTCGCGCGCGCGGTCGGCGAGAAGCTCGGCAAGCAGGTGGAATTCGTGCAGACTCCCTGGGACTCGATCTTCGCCGGCCTCGAGTCCAAGCGCTTCGATCTGGTCGCCAACCAGGTCACCGTGAACCCCGAGCGCACGGCCAAGTACGCGCTGTCGCAGCCGTACACGACCTCCGAGGGCGTGATCGTCACCAAGTCCGACAACACCTCCATCACGTCGCTGGCGAGTCTGGCGGGCAAGACCACCGCGCAGTCGGCCACCAGCAACTGGAGCAAGGTCGCGTCGGGCGCGGGTGCGAAAGTCGAAGCGGTGGAAGGATTCGTGCAGGCGGTGCAGCTGCTGAAGGCCGGTCGGGTCGACGCCACCGTCAACGACACCCTCGCGGTCGGTGAGTACACCAAGAAGACCGGTGATACCGGCATCAAGATCGCCGCGCAGACCGGCGAGACCAGCAAGCAGGCCTTCGCCGCCCGCAAGGACGACACCGCGCTCATCGCCGACGTCGACAAGGCGCTGGAGCAGTTGCGCGCCGACGGCACCCTGGCTCGTCTGTCGGAGAAGTACTTCGGCACCGACGTCAGCAAATAGCGGATGGATCCGGCTACCTGGGAGCTGATCCGGCACAACCTGGTACCGATGCTGAAGGCCGCGGTGACGGTGACGTTGCCGCTCACGGCCGTCAGCTTCGTCATCGGCCTGGCCATCGCGGTCGGTGTCGCGCTGGCGAGGATGTCGACGCGGCGGGTGCTCTCGGTGCCCGCCCGCTTCTACATCTCGATCATTCGCGGCACCCCGCTGCTGGTCCAGCTGTTCATCGTGTTCTACGCGCTGCCGCAATTCGGGATCGTCATCGATCCGTTCCCGGCGGCGGTGATCGCGTTCAGCCTCAACGTCGGCGGGTACGCCGCGGAGGTGGTGCGCTCGTCGATCATGAGCGTGGCGCACGGGCAGTGGGAGGCGGCGGAATCGCTGGGCATGACCTATGTCCAGACGCTCTGGTACGTCGTGTTCCCGCAGGCCGCGCGGATCGCGGTGCCCCCGCTGTCGAACACGCTGATCTCCCTGGTCAAGGACACCTCCCTGGCCTCGACCATCCTGGTCACCGAATTGCTGCGCACCGCCCAGCTGGCCGCCGCGCCCACCTTCGACTTCTTCGCCCTCTACGGCGTCGCGGCGCTCTACTACTGGGTGATCTGCCTGATCCTCGGCTTCGGCCAGAGTCGTTTGGAAACAAGACTTTCCAGACACGTCGCCGTTCGGTGACCATTGATTTCGTGAACACATGGGTAACTCATCGGGAACGCTCGGCCCTGTTCCCGCCGAAACCGCCGGTCCGGTCGCCAGGTGACCACGACCCTCCGACCGGCCAAATTCACGGAAAGGCGGATGAGCATTAGGCTGGGGGCCGTGATGCGACGGACGAAGATTGTGTGCACCCTGGGCCCGGCCACTGCTACCCAGGATCGTATTCGTGAGCTCGTCGAAAGCGGCATGGATGTGGCCCGGCTGAACTTCAGCCACGGCGACCACGCCGACCATGCCGACAACTACAAGATGGTCCGCGCGGCCTCGGACGAGACCGGCCGCGCGGTCGGCATCCTCGCCGACCTCCAGGGCCCCAAGATTCGCCTCGGCCGGTTCGCCGACGGCAAGACCGTGTGGGCCAACGGCGAGCAGGTGCGGATCACCGTCGACGAGGTCGACGGTACCCACGACCGCGTCTCGACCACCTACAAGGAGCTCGCGCAGGACGCCAAGGCCGGTGACCGGCTGCTGGTCGACGACGGCAAGGTCGGCCTCACGGTGGAATCGGTCGAGGGCAACGACGTCGTCTGCCGGGTCACCGAGGGCGGCCCGGTGAGCAACAACAAGGGCCTGTCGCTGCCCGGCATGAACGTGTCGGTGCCCGCCCTGTCCGAGAAGGACGTCGCCGACCTCGAATTCGCCCTGGAGCTGGGCGTCGACTTCATCGCGCTGTCGTTCGTGCGGTCGCCGTCCGACATCGAACTCGTGCACGACATCATGGACCGCGTCGGCCGCCGGGTGCCGGTGATCGCCAAGCTGGAGAAGCCCGAGGCGATCGACAACCTCGAGGCGATCGTGCTGGCCTTCGACGCGGTGATGGTCGCCCGTGGCGACCTCGGCGTCGAGCTGCCCCTGGAGCAGGTGCCGCTGGTGCAGAAGCGCGCGATCCAGATGGCGCGGGAGAACGCCAAGCCGGTCATCGTCGCCACCCAGATGCTCGAATCGATGATCGAGAACTCCCGGCCCACCCGCGCGGAAGCCTCCGACGTCGCCAACGCGGTGCTCGACGGCGCCGACGCGGTGATGCTGTCGGGGGAGACCTCGGTTGGGGCGTGGCCAATCGACGCGGTGCGTACCATGGCCCGCATCGTGACCGCGGTCGAGTCCGAGACGTCGCGGGTGCCACCCCTGACCCACGTGCCGCGCACCAAGCGCGGCGTGATCTCCTACGCCGCCCGTGACATCGGCGAGCGGCTCAACGCCAAGGCGCTCGTGGCGTTCACCCAGTCCGGTGACACCGTGCGTCGGCTGGCCCGCCTGCACACCCCGCTGCCGCTGCTGGCGTTCACCCCGATGCCGGAGGTCCGCAGTCAGCTCACGCTGACCTGGGGCACCGAAACGTTCATCGTGCCCATGGTGGACACCACCGACGCGATGATCCACCAGGTGGATCAGGCGCTATTGTCGCTGGAGCGTTATCGCAAGGGTGACCTGGTGGTCATCGTTGCCGGTTCCCCTCCGGGTACCGTCGGTTCCACCAACCTGATCCACGTGCACCGCATCGGCGAAGAGGACCACTAGTAGTGAGCATTTCGATCGGCATCGAGACCACACAGGGCGAGCCGACACCCGATCTGCGGGTGTTGCTCGACCTGCTCGACCTCGAGTCGATCGGCGAGGACACCTTCTTGGGCAACCACCCCGAGAAGGTGTGGAGCCGCACCTTCGGCGGGCAGCTGGTGTCGCAGGCGATCATCGCCGCCGGACGCACGGCGGGGGATCGGCCGCTGCACGCGATCAACGCGCATTTCGTGCGCGGCGGCGATGTGAAGAAGCCGATCGAATACCACGTGCAGCGCCACCGCGACGGCCGCGCGCTCGCCAACCGGACGGTGACAGCCAGCCAGGACGGCCAGGAGCTGTTCGTCATGCTGGCCGCGTTCCAGGACTGGGGCAAGGGCCTGGAGCACGCGCACGAGGGCCCGGATGTGCCGGATCCCGAAACCCTGCCCCGGGTGGAGGAGAGCTTCGTCGGCTTCGAGGACAAGCTGGAGATGTTCATCAAGGCGCCGCATCCGATCGACATGCGCTACACCAACGATCCGTCGTGGATCCTCAAGGGCACCGGCGAGAAGCTCAATCACAACCGGGTCTGGATGCGCACCGACGGCGCGTTGCCGGACGATCAACTGCTGCACGTGGCCGCGCTGGGCTACTCCTCCGACACCACCGTGCTCGATTCGATCATCACCACGCACGGTTTGTCGTGGGGGCTGGACCGGATTCTCGCGGCGACGGTGAACCACTCGATGTGGTTCCATCGCCCGTTCCGGTTCGACGACTGGGTGCTCTACGCCACGGAGTCGCCGGTCGCGGCCGGTTCGCGTGGTTTGGCGACGGGCCGGTTCTATTCGCGCACAGGCGAATTGATCGCCACGACCGTGCAGGAAGGCGTCATCCGGCACTTCCCGGCCCGCTGAGCGCCGCGGTGTGGCCCCGCTGAGGTCATCCGGCCGGAGAGCTCAACGCAGTTCGTGGTCGAGTTCGGGTGCGACGACGTCGGTGCGCTGATGGGCGCGCAAGGTGAAGGGCACACCGTGCGCGTGATGCGGTGGGGCCGCTCCGTACACGGCCAGCGCCAGCCCACGCTCGAGGTCGGCGATGTCGGCGTCGGTGAGATCGGCCGGATCGCCGACCAGGCTCAGCGCGATCTCGTAGGTGCTCTCCGTGCTCGGCTCGAGGCAGGGATAGCTACCGCGCCACTGTGATTCGAGTTCGTGATGCACCGGGTCGCCCGGGTCGACGGGCATGGTGAACCGCCATGCGTAGACGTCACGCTCGTGCACGTGGTCGTCGAGAACCGTCCGGACACTGGCGACGATGCGGTCGAGGATCTCCGGCGTCACATACACATGGAGCGAAACATCCGAAATGCGTTTCGGCAAGTCTGTAGTCCCGTCGTGTGTCGAACCTGCAAGGGGTAACCACCCACGTCCGCGCCGAAGTCTAATCCCTGCGCGCCGTGGCGAACAGCCCTAGCTCAGCGTCTGCGTTGCGCGGCGAGAAAGGCCGACAGTGGGGCGCCGGGTCCACTGGGAGCTATCACCAGGCCGGGCCGATCGGTGTCGCCGGCCCGTTTCGTCTGCTCGTGGGGGGCGAGCGCGCCCAGCACGGGAAACAGCAATTCGGCGATTCGATCGCCGACCTCGAGGAACGCTGCGGGCGAGAGGCCGATCGGGTCGGCGATGTTCTCGCGGCCCACATAGGCCAGGTTGTTGCGCGCGTGGTGCAGTGCGGCAATGGATTTCGCACCGGTGACCTTGGCGATGCGATGGGCCTCGGCGAGGGTGAAGGTGCGCGGGGCGGTGCCGAAGGCCAGTTCGCCGACCTGGTCGCGTAAGGAATCGGTCATCGTCAGCACCAGATCGGCACGATCGACCATCTCGGGCTTGAGCTTTCGGGCCTTGAAGCCGGCGGTGTCCCCGCCGAGGCCCTGGATGGTCTCGGCGGCCATCGGATCGGGCGGAAAGCCGACCAGGGCCCTGGTGCCCGCGCTCTCCGCGGTGAGGCCGGGTAGAGCGTGCTCCGTCGCGAACGCCCGGGTGAGCCGTTCGGCGATCACCGACCGGCAGACATTGGAGTTGCAGACGAAGAGCACGTGCATACCGACACCGTAATCGGGTCGATTGTCACGGAGTAGGCCGGAATTGTAACCATCACAAGCGCGGTACTACTTATTCACCTTTCGGTTGAACGCCGTACATCATTCACGATGCGCAAATCTGTTGTGTGTGACCGTGATACCCGCGAGATAGGGGGAAGAAACCTCGCGGTGATATGTGTCGGTTGTCACTCTTTTCGGTCGTAATAATTCGATTCGGAAATGACCGGCGGCACGGCCGGTGGAGTGCCGTGCACGCGGCCCCTGGTGGAGAACATCGGCCCGCGCGCGGGGACGACCGGCGCGAACGCCGCCAGCCCCGTCGAGGTCGACATGTCGTCGTAGACCGCGTCGATGCCGCCACGGCGGAAGTAGGCCTCGTGCCAGAAGCCGGTGCCGCCGGAATCGCGCAGGAATTCGCCCCACCACTGCCGGTGCGGTTCCGATCGCGTCCAGCGCTCGAGCGAATCCAGATCGCGCCAGTACTGCCGGGCGCCCCAATGCGGTGGAAACATCGACCACACGATGTCCTCGTGCAGCAGCAAACCGTCGGGCCGGTCGGCATGTGAGCGATACAACTTCGGGCCGACGCCGAGCAGCCGCAGCATCCCGCGCGGGGTGCGGACACGCATGCCGAGCAGGATCATCACCAGGTCGGGGTAGGCATTCAGGTCGACCGTAGTTCTGTGCACGCGCATGATCGCAGCCCTTCCAAGGTGCTCTTTCGAGGTACTACGGGGCAGGTCGACGTCCGGTTCGACCGGCGGTTCGCTTCCCGGCGCGCCGAGACGCTATAGTGACCGCGGTGCGCCGGGTTGGCGGAACTGGCAGACGCGACGGTCTCAAAAACCGTTGTCCGGAAGGACGTGTGGGTTCGAGTCCCACACTCGGCACCACGGCGGAAGCGCGGCGTACGTAGCCGCGCTCCGCGGGGGAGTATCCGGCGCAGGGTGTGCGCGATCTCATCGCAGGCGCATTCTCTGCGCGGAAGCAAAAGGTACTCTTTACATCGCCAGTCGTGGTGTGATCGACAGGCATCGGAATCCAGAGGGGTCGAACCTATGAGCACGAATGCAGCCGGCGCCACGCGTGAGGCCGCGGCCAAGCGGGTCGTCGTCGCCGAGGATGAGGCCTTGATCCGGATGGATCTCGTCGAGATGCTCAAGGAAGAGGGCTACGACGTCGTCGGCGAAGCGGGCGACGGACAGCAGGCTGTGGAGCTCGCCGAGGAACTGCGCCCCGATCTGGTCATCATGGACGTGAAGATGCCGCGCCGTGACGGTATCGACGCGGCCGCCGAGATCGCGTCGAAACGTGTTGCGCCCGTGGTGATCCTGACCGCGTTCAGTCAGCGCGATCTGGTGGAGCGTGCGCGGGACGCGGGTGCGATGGCCTATCTCGTGAAGCCGTTCACCAAATCCGACCTGGTCCCCGCGATCGAACTGGCGGCCAGTCGTTTTCACGAAATCACGGCGCTGGAAACCGAAGTCGCGAATCTCTCGGACCGTTTGGAGACGCGCAAACTGGTCGAGCGGGCCAAGGGTGTGCTCATGCAGACCCAGGGGCTCTCGGAGCCGCAGGCGTTCAAATGGATTCAGCGCACGGCGATGGATCGCCGCACGACGATGAAGGCGGTCGCCGAAGTCGTGCTGGAGAACCTCACCCCGCAGTGACGCGGTTCGGCTCTTACCGCCGCGTGGGCCGAAAGCAGAAAATGTTTACGTAAGCGAAACAATAATGTGAACTATTGCTGGACAACCGACCTCCGACATGATGCGAATGTGATGCGGATCTAACAAAGCGGCGATATGTTCTCTGCGGGCTGAACGTGGTCGGCCCCCTCGGTGAACCCGGGGAGCACAGGACATAGAGGTGAGACGTGCTCAGTTCGACATGGCGCAGTCGGTCGACGCGGGGAGTTCTGGTAATCGGAGCTGCCGCGTCGTTGGTGTTGTCCGGATGCAGTGACAAGTCGTCGGATGGCGGCGGTGGCGGCAACACCGATCTCTCCATCCAGTCGGTTGTTCAGCTCGATACCCAGGGTAAGGCCGTCGCGACGACCGACGCCGGTGCGGCCGCGGACCCCGCAGGCGACGGCAAGGCCAAGTGCGCGCCCCTGACCCTCGGCATGGCGGGCCCGCTGACCGGCGGCAATGCCGCCCTCGGCATCAACATCATCATGGGAGTGAAGCTGGCGCTCGACCAGCACAACAAGGCCAACCCGGACTGTCAGGTCTCGGTGAAGCAGTTCGACACCGAGGGCAAGCCGCAGATCGCCAGCCAGGTGGTTCCGACGATCGTCGCCGACCCGAACATCGTGGCGCTGGTCGGCCCGACCTTCTCGGGTGAGACCAAGGCGACCGGCCAGATCCTCAGCGAGGCGGGCATGCCCACGCTGACGGCGTCGGCCACCAACCCCACGCTCACCCAGAACGGCTGGAAGACCTTCTTCCGCGGCCTCGGCAACGACGACTCGCAGGGTCCGGCCGTGGCCAACTACCTGACCGGTGAGAAGGGCTTCAAGAAGATCTGCGTCGTGCAGGACAACACCGACTACGGTGCCGGCCTGGCGAAGGCCTTCATCACCGCCGCGGGTCCCGCGGCCGACGCCTCCTGCGCCACGAGCGTCAAGGAAGGTGACAAGGACTTCTCGGCAGCGGTCTCGAAGCTGTCCGCGGCCAAGCCCGACGCCATCTTCTACGCCGGTTACTACGCCGAGGCGGCACCGTTCGTGCAGCAGCTGCGTTCCGGTGGCGTGACCGCGGCCTTCGTTTCCGCCGACGGCACCAACGATCCCGAGTTCGTCCGGCAGGCCGGTTCCTCGTCCAAGGACGCGCTGCTGTCGTGCCCGTGCAGCCCCGCGCCGGAGAAGTTCTCCGCCGATTACAAGGCGCTCAACGGCCAGGCGCCCGGCGTCTACTCCGTCGAGGGCTACGACCTGACCACGATCCTGCTCAAGGGAATCGATGCCGGCAAGGTCACCCGCGCCGAGCTGGTCGACTACGTCCGTAACTACAACGGCACCGGCGTCGCCCGCCAGTACAAGTGGGGCGAGACCGGCGAGCTGGCCAACATCCAGATCTGGATGTACCAGGTCAAGTAGTTCAGATGATGTGTGCAGCGGTGCGCGTGGCAGTGATGCCACGCGC
>NZ_JBHTUD010000025.1:0-4550 GCF_042794235.1 Nocardia sp. NPDC056541 | reverse complement strand
TGCGTGCGCGCCCAACATTATTTTTTTTTTTCTTCCGTTTTTTTTTTCTTTTTGTTGGGGGCGGGGGGGGGGGTGGCCTGTCCCCCCCCCCCCACCGCTCGCCTGACGCGAGAGTAACCATGACATCAGCGGCTTCGCTCGGTGTGACCCTGCTGGCCGAAGGGTCCATCGATTTCAACGTCTCCGGGGTGATCGACCAGTTCTGGCGATTGACCGTGGACGGCCTCACCTATGGCTCGATCTACGCCCTGGTCGCTGTCGGCTACACGCTGGTCTACGGCGTGCTCCGACTGATCAACTTCGCCCACTCCGAGATCTTCATGCTCGGCATGTTCGGCACCTACGTGGGACTGGAACTGCTCGGCTTCGCGCCCAGCGGCAACGTGTATTCCCAGGGTGTCCTGCTGACAGTGCTGTACCTGGGCTTGGCGATGCTGTTCGGCATGCTCGTCTCGGGCATTGCGGCGGTGGGGCTCGAACGAGTCGCCTACCGGCCGCTGCGCAGGCGCGGCGCGAAACCGCTGGCGTTCCTGATCACCGCGATCGGTATGTCGTTCGTGATCCAGGAATTCGTGCACTACATCCTGCCCAAGATCAAGCCGGGGCTCGGCGGCTCCAACGCCCAGACCGGTATCCGGCTCGTGGAGCCGAAGGTGCAGTTCAGCTTCCTCGGCGCGCAGGTCACCAATGTGGCGCTGGTGATCATCGCCGCGGCCGTCGTGCTCGCGATCACGACCGAAATCGTCATCAACAGAACCAAATTCGGCCGCGCCATCCGCGCGGTCGCCCAGGACCCCGACACCGCCACCCTGATGGGTGTCTCGCGTGAGCGGGTCATCGTGCTGACGTTCCTCATCGGCGGTCTGCTGGCAGGCGCGGCCGCGATGTTGTACACGCTCTACATCCCCACCGGCATCATCTTCTCCGGCGGTTTCATCCTCGGTATCAAGGCGTTCAGCGCCGCGGTGCTCGGTGGCATCGGCAACCTGCGCGGCGCGCTGCTCGGCGGGTTGATCCTCGGCATCGCCGAGCAGTACGGGCAGATCCTGTTCGGCACCGAATGGCGTGACGTGGTCGCGTTCGTGCTGCTGGTGACCGTGCTGATGTTCCGGCCGACCGGCATCCTCGGCGAGAGCCTGGGGAGGGCACGCGCATGACAGACCTGACGAAAACCCCGAAAGCGCCTGTCGCACAGCAGGATCGACGTGGCATCGGCGATGCGATCCGGGTCTGGTGGGACGGGCTCTCGCGTCCGGCCCAGTGGGCCGTTGGCGTGCCGATCATCGCCTTGCTGGCGCTGATGCCGCTGTTCCCGCCCCCGCTGCTCGACACTCCGGGCGTGAGCTTCGGCGGTGTGATGGCGCAGTTCGCCATGTACGCGCTGATCGCCATCGGCCTGAACGTGGTGGTCGGCCAGGCCGGTCTGCTCGACCTGGGTTATGTCGGCTTCTATGCCGTCGGCGCCTACACGGTCGGCCTGCTGACCAGTCCGAACAGTCCGTGGAACCAAACCGACGGCGGCTGGCTGCAACCCGGCTGGGCGTGGGTGGCCTGCCTGCCGATCGCGATCGCGCTGACCGCGCTCGCGGGCCTGATCCTCGGCGCGCCGACCCTGCGGCTGCGCGGTGACTACCTCGCGATCGTGACGCTGGGCTTCGGTGAGATCGTCCGGCTGATGGCCGACAACCTGGGCGACCTGACCAACGGCAGCCTCGGGCTGTCCAAGATCGCCTACCCCACGGTCGGCGAATCCGAGGCGCACCCCGGTGGTTTCTTCTCCCCGGGCAACCTCGGCGACACCAGCAGCTGGAATCCCTTCCAGCGGGCCAGCAACGGCACCTGGTGGTTCTGGCTCGGTATGGCCTTCGTGATCGTGGTGCTGCTGATCATCGGCAACCTCGAGCGCAGCCGGGTCGGGCGCTCCTGGGTCGCCATCCGCGAAGACGAGGACGCCGCCGAGATCATGGGCGTGCCGACCTTCAAGTTCAAGCTGTGGGCGTTCGTGATCGGCGCCTCGGTCGGCGGTCTGTCCGGCGCGATGTACGCCGGTCAGGTCACCTACGTCAACCCCAAACAGTTCGACATCATCTTGTCGATGTTGTTCCTGTGCGCGGTGGTGCTGGGTGGTTCGGGCAACAAGCTCGGCGTGATCGTCGGCGCGTTCCTCATCGCCTACCTGCCGATGCGGTTGCAGTCGGTGCAGCTGGTGTCCAGCGAGTCGACCGGTTACCTGCTGCTCGGCCTCGATGTCGCGCTGCTGATCGGGCTGTGGTTGCTGTGGCGGTGGAAGAAGGACGCGCTGGCCGCGTGGGTCCGGCGGACGGTGATCGGCGTGGCGATCGTCGCGGTGATCCTCGGCCTGCTGCTGTTCGGCAGTGTGTTGCTGTTCCGTCCGGGCGGCGCCCAGAACCTCGGTGACCTGAAGTACCTCTACTTCGGCATCGCGCTCGTGGTGATGATGATTCTGCGGCCACAGGGTCTGTTCCCGGTGCGGCAGAAACTGCTCGCCTACGGCAGACAGGTGTACCAGGCGGTCGTGCGCAAGCCGGCGGCCGAATCGATCGGAGCAGGGCGATGACGGGGCCGGGCGCGGGAGACGCGCTGTACGACAACGAAGACATGAAGGCCGGCTACCAGCCGCCGCCCGAGGTCGAGCCGACCGGCGAGGTCGACGTCACCGCGGTGCTGCCCGAGCTCGCCGATGCCGAGACCGTCGCCGAGGTGGTCGCGCCGCATCGCGAGATCGAGACCGCGGTGGGCGAGCCCCTGCTGCGTACCGACGGTCTGACCGTCAAATTCGGCGGTCTGACCGCGTTGGACGGGGTCAGTTTCGAGATCCGCCGCGGCGAGATCCTCGGTCTGATCGGCCCCAACGGCGCGGGCAAGACCACCTGCTTCAACGCGATCACCGGCGTCTACAAGCCCGCGTCGGGCAGCGTGCACTTCGACGGTCGGCCGCTGGCCAAGACCAAGCGCAACGAGATCACCCGGATGGGTATCGCGCGCACGTTCCAGAACGTGCGGCTGTTCGGCGAGATGACGGCGCTGGAGAACGTGGTCGTCGGCACCGACGCGCGCCACACCACCTCGGTGCCCGGCGCGGTGTTCCGCACGCCGAAGTTCCGGCGCGAGGAGCGTGATGCCATCGAACGCGGCATGGCGCTGCTCGAGTTCGTGGGCATCGCGCCCCGCGCGGTGGAGAAGGCCCGCAACCTGTCCTACGGCGATCAGCGCAGGCTCGAGATCGCGCGGGCGCTGGCCACCGAGCCCAAGCTGCTGTGTCTCGACGAGCCGGCTGCCGGTTTCAATCCCAGCGAGAAGTCGGCGCTGATGGACCTGATCCGCAAGATCCGCGACGACGGCTACACCGTGCTGCTCATCGAGCACGACATGCGCCTGGTGATGGGCGTGACCGACCGGATCGTGGTCCTGGAGTTCGGGCGCAAGATCGCCGACGGCCTGCCCACCCAGGTGCGTGAGGACCCAGCGGTGATCGCGGCCTACCTCGGCGTGCCCGACGCGGACACGATTGAGGAAGTGCGCGAGGGATCGGTCGCCGCCGCGGAGGAGGGGGCGACGCCGGTGGCGGACGCCGTGGTGGTGCGCTCGCGGGACGAGCCGGAGGTCGTGGTCGAGACCGAGGCGCCGCTGCTCGAGGTCCAGGACATGGTCGTGAACTACGGCCGGATCCAAGCGCTGCACGGCATTTCGCTGTCGGTCGCCCAGGGTGAACTGGTGACTCTGCTCGGCGCCAACGGCGCGGGCAAGACCACCACCATGCGGGCGATGTCGGGCCTGCTGCCGCTCACCTCGGGCCGAATCCTGTTCCAGGGCAAAGACATCACCACCATGAAAGCGCACGATCGGGTGGTCGAGGGTCTCATCCAGGCGCCGGAGGGCCGCGGTGTCTTCCCGGGCATGACGGTCGCGGAGAACCTCGACATGGGTTGCTATGGCAGGCCTTTCGAGAAGAAGACCGAGTACCAGCAGACTCTGGACTGGGTCTTCGAACTGTTCCCCCGCCTGGCCGAACGTCGCAAGCAGGTCGGCGGCACGATGTCGGGCGGCGAACAGCAGATGCTCGCCATCGGCCGCGCCCTCATGGCCCGGCCGAAGCTGCTGCTGCTCGACGAGCCCTCGATGGGTCTGGCCCCCATGGTGATCCAGCAGATCTTCCGGATCATCAGCGAGATCAACCGCCAGGGCACCACCGTGCTGCTCGTGGAACAGAACGCCCAACAGGCCCTGACCCGCAGTGATCGCGCCTACATCCTGGAAACCGGCGAGGTCACCAAGTCCGGTCCGGGTGCGGGATTGCTCACCGACCCTGCGGTCATGTCGGCCTACCTGGGCGTCGACTAATTGCCGGCGGCGCGGGGACCCTCGACGATGCGGCGGGCAGTCGCGGGTGCGAGGGTCACCTGCGTTCGGTTGTCCCAGGCGGTTCGACGCTGTGTTTGTTGGAGCGCTGGCGCGCTCGAGTCGCGGCCCCTGGGGGCCGCCGGTTAGCCACCGGGGCTTGCTCCTTCGTCGCCTACGCCCCGGCGGCT
>NZ_JBHTUD010000024.1:0-83366 GCF_042794235.1 Nocardia sp. NPDC056541 | reverse complement strand
GACGAAGGAGCGATTCCGCGGCGCCTGACCGGCGGCCCCTCAGGGCCGCGGACACGCGCGCGCCAGCGCGCCAATAAACACAGCGTCAAACCGTCCTGGGACTACCCCCACCCCTGATCAGTCACTTCTCCAACCAGCCAGGTCAGCCCCCATACAAGCCCGCGGCCATTCGTCGAGCCCATGAGCGATCTCACTGGCACGTATCGCCCGCAACCCAGGAGTTTCGTCAGCAGGCAGGATGTAGGTGAACCCGAGACGTTCGTAATACGGACCGTTCCACGGCACCTGGGTGAACGTGGTGAGCGTGATCTCCTCCAGGCCGTTGCTCTTGGACCACGCCACCGCATGGTCGATCAGCCGCTTGCCGATCCGCGCCCCCGCATGGGCCGGGTCGACGGAAACCTGATCGATATGAGGCTGCCCGTCGACCAGCCCGAGAACCAGGTAGCCGATCGGCTGATCGTCGTCGTCCGGCCACACCCACGCCCGCCCCTCGACAACGAAGGCCCGCAACACCTCTCGCGAGGGCGGGTCGTCCTCGGCGATCGCGGTCATGCCCACCTCGGCGAACGGCGCACCGGCCCGCCGCTCGATCTCCTGCAGCGCCGCGATCTCGTCCTCGCGCGCGAGCCGGGCTGGTCCACCGGCCACCGGAGTGGCGATGATCCCGTTGAGCAGCGCGCGCAGGGCCCAGCGCGCACGAATGTCACCGGCGGTGCGCTGTACGGACTCGGCGGCGATATGCCGGTAGATCAGGTCCACGGCCCAGGTCGACGTCGCGGGATCGAGGCCGCCGTCGCGCAGGAGGGCCACCAACTGCTCGATCAGCCCGAGGGCGTGTTCGGTGGTGGGAAATCGGCCGAAGGCGACGAGCGCGAGACCGTCGTGGCGGCCGAGAGCCTCGATCGCGGACTCGACCAGCTGGGTCACCCTGGTACGCCAGTCACCCTCGGTGGGCGCCTTGACCTGGGACAGAACGTGGTCGAGCATGCCGGTCAGCAGGTCGTCGCGATGGGCGAGGTAGACGTACAGCGACGCGGCGCCGGTGTCGAGTTCCTTGGCGACCCGGCGCATGGTGAGCGCGGCCGCGCCCTCGGTGTCGAGGATGCGCAGTCCGGTCTCGATCACGAGTTCGCGGCTCAACGGGACTTTCGCCGGTCGGGCCCGGCGACTGACGGGTGCGGCGTTCATGCGCCGATCCTACGCGGCTGACGAACATCGTTTGGTACGAACGCCGTTCGAAATTTACCTTCGGACCTTATCCCCGGGCGTCGGTCCATCTATGCTGGCGGCGGAGACCAAGGTCGCGGTCTGCCGCACAGCGGGGTCGGCCGAGGCAGCGGTGAAGGCCAGTCCGACAAGGAGGCGTTGATGCACGCGCATTCGTCCACCGTGGCCATCGTGCCGGGGACCGGGATCGTCGCTCGATTCGGCGATGTCGTCGTCTATCTGGCCGGGGAGACACCGTCGACCGATCGGTTACTCGGTGCGGTGGAAACCGTCGCCAACAACACCGCGGCGAGCGCGCCCGGTGCGGCCCTGGCGCAGCGCCTGGCGGGCGTGGTGTTCGGCGGCGCTTCTGCCCCACCGCCTTTCGGCGTGCTCGCCCCGACCGCCGACGGGATGCTGATCCTGTTGCGCGGCGCGGTGATCGCCGAGATCTCCGGTGCGGAGGGCAATCGCCGCCTCGCCGGCGACCGGGCCTTCACCTGGGTCGACGAGATCATCCGCGAACCTGTCCGCCGGATCGCGGTCGGCGCCGAGATGGCCGACCCCACCAGCGCCAATCCCCGCACCGACCTGCGTGCGGGCATCGTCACCGGCAACGGTTTCGTGCTCAACCTGGGCAGGCGCCGCAATCCCCCACCGCGCCGGGTCGAATCCGTCGACGAGCCCGCCCCGACGGAGGCCACCGGCTTCCAAGCCCTGCGCCCACCGACCGCGCGATCCACCGACACCAGCGACGCGCTCCCGGCCACGGCGGGATTCCCGGCGCCGACACCCGACCAACCCGCGACCTCCGGTTTCCAGCCCGACGCCGGCCGACCCGACAGCGAGACGGTGAGCACGGGCAGCCGGCCGACCACCGGCGATGTCGCAGGCACCGGATCGAGCAACTCCGACGGCGTCACCGTGAGCACCGGTCCGCGCAGCTCACCCGCCGCCAACGCGCCCCGCGCCTGGTCCCAAGCACTCGATGCCGCCCAGCGCGCCGAGCCGGTCGCGTTGAGCAAGGGTGCGCCGTCCCACAGTGGTTCGCGGGGCGCCCTGGTCACCGAAGACGGGCTGAGCTACCCACTGGACCGGCCCTACGTCCTCGGCCGCAACCCCTCGGGGGAAGAGTCGGTTCGCGCTTCCGCGGCGACGCCGATACTGATCGAACGCGATCGGCTCGTCTCGCGGGTCCATGCCTTCGTCGCCCCCGACCGTGGCAAGGTGTTCGTCCGCGAGGCCCCCGCGACCTCCGGAACCTTCTTCGCCGCCCCCGACAGCGAACGCTGGTCTCGCGTCGGCACCCTCCCGATCGAGTTGCAACCGGGATGGCGCCTGCGGATCAACGACTTTCTGCTGACCTACTGCGTGTAAATCACCTACTACGAATCACAGACCATCCCGACGCCCGTGCATCCAGCTCCACGGGCGTCGGATCGCGAATCGGCTCAGGCCTCGAGGGCGTCGAGCAGGGCCGCGCGCTGACGAGCACCCAGGCCGCCGATACGGCGATCCTCGGGAATCTCGGCCTGGTCCATCAGCTTGGCGGCCTTGACCGGACCGACGCCCGGCAGTGCCTTGATCACGGCAGCGACCTTGGTCTTCTTCACCAGGTCGTCGCTGTCGGCTTTCTTGAGCAGATCGGCGACGGTGACCTTGCCCTCCTTCACCTTGCCGATCAGTTCCGAGCGCGCCTTGCGCACGGCAGCCGCTTTGGCCAACGCCTCGGTGCGCTGTTCGGCGGTCATCGTAGGCAGTGCCATGTCTCCTCCGCTTCCACTCGTCACTCGAACATCTGATTGACGGACCGAGTAAACAGCACGAAATCGGCAGCACCAGTCCGACACACCGCGAGGATACGCCGATGAGTTTTGCTTGCCGAACCCGTCGTATTCAGTGAAGGCCCTGCAAGACGGACCAAACGGACGAAATGACGGGCGGTTCAGGAGGGCGTAACACCGCGGTGACCAGCAACGACACATCATCAGAAGCACTTTTGCGGGATCAAGGTTCAACGGCGAACCACGGAGGATCGACGAAGCTCCTCGGCCCGGGCGCGACCCGTTCTCGAACGGTCGTCACCGTCTCCCGTTGCGCTACATCGACAGCTACACAGTTGTGCGCCAGACATTTTCAGCGCCTGCGGGTCGAGCAATTCCGGCCCGCGGGTGTTCTCTGCCCGCTCGATGCGCAACAATGACGCGACCCGGCGAACCCTTTTGCTACCTGGAGTTGCGATGCGCGAGGAACACCCGCTCGACCATGAGGTCACCGCTCTACCCGTACGGGTGGAACGGGCCAGGCGTCGCATCGCCTATCAGTCCGACCCGGCACTGACCGACGCGCTGTCCGAAGACGAGTTGCGCGCGGAGCGCGAACTCGCCGAAAAGATCCGCACCTACGAGCGCGATCAGCGCTGGAAGCACATCAAGGCCGCCTCCTCGCATGCCGACCGCTTGCGTGACACCACCGCGGAGCTCGAGCGGGCCGAGATGTCGGACCTGATGCTGGCCCGCAAGGCCATCGCCGCGCAACGTCGCGAGTCCAACCCGCGCGCCCGCCTCGCCTCGCTCTATCAGCACCGCACCTGGTCGCTGCGGGCGCTGGCCGGCGTGGTGATCACGGGGATGCTGTGGTCGGCGGTGAACGTCCAGCACAACATCGCCCCCGGCGGACCCACCGACCCGCTCTACTGGGCCAGCTTCGGCCTGGAGGCGATGATCAGCGTGTGCCTGATCATCATCATGATCGGCACCACGCGAGTGGCCGAGTGGGGCGTGATGGGCAACCGCAACCAGGTGCTGATCGCCGAGCTGTTCCTGCTCACGCTGACCATCGCCCTCAACACCTATCCACACCTGAGCGCACAGCACTGGTACGACGCCGCTGTGCACGCGGTGGCCCCGGTGATGATCGGTGTCGCACTGCTCATCCACAATGCCGCCAGCGCCCGCTACAGCACCGCGATCGTCCGTGCCAGCGCGGAGATCCCGGCCGACGACGCCGACGATCCCCTGGCCGCGCCGAGCCTGGGTAATCCGGCCGTCACCTAGCTTCCACCGGCACACAGCGAAGGGCCCCTCCGGATCAAATCCGAAGGGGCCCTTTGCCGTTGGTTTGTTACGCCGACTTCTCGCGACGCTCCGGACGCTGCGCCTTGCGCGGCACGATCGTCGGGAGGACGTTGTCGATGACGGTGTCGGCGTTCACGACCACCTTGGCGACGTCGTCACGGCCGGGGATGTCGTACATCACCGGCAGCAGGACCTCTTCCATGATGGCGCGCAGGCCGCGAGCACCGGTGCCGCGCAGGATCGCCTGATCGGCGATCGCTTCGAGGGCGTCGGCGGTGAACTCGAGGTCGACGCCGTCCATCTCGAACAGGCGAACGTACTGCTTGACCAGTGCGTTCTTCGGCTCGGAGAGAATAGTGACCAGCGATTCCTTGTCCAGGTTCGTCACCGAGGCGACGATCGGCAGGCGGCCGATGAACTCCGGGATCAGACCGAACTTGATCAGATCCTCGGGCATCACGTCGGCGAAGTGGTCGTCGGTGTCGACCTCGGCCTTGGAGCGCACCTCGGCGCCGAAGCCGATGCCGCGGTGACCGGTGCGGTCGGAGATGATCTTCTCCAGGCCCGCGAACGCGCCCGCCACGATGAACAGCACGTTGGTGGTGTCGATCTGGATGAACTCCTGGTGCGGGTGCTTACGACCGCCCTGCGGCGGCACACTCGCCTGGGTGCCCTCCAGAATCTTCAGCAGCGCCTGCTGCACGCCCTCGCCCGACACATCGCGGGTGATCGACGGGTTCTCGCTCTTGCGCGCGATCTTGTCGACCTCGTCGATGTAGATGATGCCGGTCTCGGCGCGCTTGACGTCGTAGTCGGCGGCCTGGATCAGCTTCAGCAGGATGTTCTCGACATCCTCACCCACATAGCCCGCCTCGGTGAGCGCGGTGGCATCGGCGATGGCGAACGGCACGTTCAGCATCTTGGCCAGGGTCTGCGCGAGGTAGGTCTTGCCGCAACCGGTGGGGCCGAGCATCAGGATGTTCGACTTCATCAGCTCGACGGCCTCACCGCGGCTGTCGCGGCCCTTGTCGCCCGCCTGAATGCGCTTGTAGTGGTTGTAGACCGCGACGGCGAGGGTCCGCTTGGCGGTGTCCTGGCCGATCACGTAGTTCTCGAGGAAATCCCGGATCTCCGAAGGCTTGGGCAACTCGTCGAGCTTCACTTCGCTCGACTCGGCCAGCTCTTCTTCGATGATCTCGTTGCACAGGTCGATGCACTCGTCGCAGATATACACCCCAGGGCCCGCGATGAGCTTCTTGACCTGCTTCTGGCTCTTTCCGCAGAACGAGCACTTCAGCAGATCGCCGCCGTCTCCGATGCGCGCCATCTCGTAGGTCCCTACTTCCTTGTCCGAGTGCGACCGTCGTCCCCCGATTGGGCCGGAAATACGTCTCGGTGCCGTCAATCAGAGCAATGGTCCCTGAGTCGACCGTACCTGGTGTGCGCGAGACAGGTCGACAACTCGCGCATGTTCGATGTGAAGGGTTGTGCGGGTCCTCACCATTGTGAGCCACCGCGGCTGAAAAAGCCGGGCCCGCCGCCCAGATCAGGACAGCGGGCCCGGGCGTGTCACTTCTGTCCGCTGAGCTTCCGGTAATCGAAGACCTGGTCGATGATGCCGTATTCCTTGGCTTCCTCGGCGGTCAGGATCTTGTCACGGTCGGTGTCCTTGCGCACCTGCTCCTCGGGCTTGCCGGTGTGGCGCGAGATGGTGACTTCCATCAGGCGACGCATCCGCTCGATCTCGGCCGCGGCGATCTCGAGGTCGGATACCTGGCCCTGCACACCGCCGGAGGACGGCTGGTGGATCAGGATGCGCGCGTTGGGCAGCGCGGCGCGCTTGCCGGGAGCGCCCGCGGCCAGCAGCACCGCGGCGGCCGAGGCCGCCTGACCCAGGCAGACCGTCACCACGTCGGGGCGCACGTACTGCATGGTGTCGTAGATCGCCATCAGCGCGGTGAACGAACCACCGGGCGAGTTGATGTACATGGTGATGTCGCGGTCGGGGTCCTGGGACTCCAGCACCAGCAGCTGCGCCATGATGTCGTTCGCGGACACGTCGTCGACCTGGTTGCCCAGGAAGATGATGCGCTCTTCGAACAGCTTGTTGTACGGGTCGGAAGTCTTGACGCCGAACGAAGTCTGCTCGGTGAACTGCGGCAGGATGTAGCGCGACTGCGGCAGGCTCGCACCGGAGCCGTGGCCGGCGCGCGGGTCGAAGAGGTTGGCCATCTTTATCTCCAAGCTTGTCTCGAGTGAGGGGGGACGGCGGCGGTTACTTCGCCTGGTTCGCGTGCGTGACCACGTGGTCGATGAAGCCGTATTCCAGGGCTTCCTTCGCCGTGAACCAGCGGTCGCGGTCCGCGTCCTCGGTCACCTGCTCCACCGACTTGCCGGTGTGCAGCGACTGCAGTTCGTTGAGCTCACGCTTGGTGTGGGCGAACTGCTCGGCCATGATCGCGATATCGGCCGCCGAACCACCGATGCCCGCCGACGGCTGGTGCATCATGATCCGGGTGTGCGGCAGCGCGAAACGCTTGCCCTTGGTGCCCGCGGTGAGCAGGAACTGTCCCATCGATGCGGCCAGACCCATCGCGACGGTCTTGATGTCGCACTCGGCGAACTGCATCGTGTCGTAGATGGCCATGCCCGCGGTGACCGAGCCACCGGGCGAGTTGATGTAGAGCGCGATGTCCTTCGTCGCGTCCTCGGCCGAGAGCAGCAGGATCTGCGCGCAGATCTTGTTCGCGATCTCATCGTCGACCTGGGTGCCCAGGAAGATGATGCGCTCGCGAAGCAGCCGTTCGTATACGGAATCACTGAGGTTGAGTCCAGCGGTAGCGGCTGTCATGACCCCTGCCTGGTTGATCGTCACGGATACCTGCCTTCTCTTCTCACCGATTGCTACGGCCATACGAATACGGTTCGTCGTCACAAACACTAACGAAGGAGGGCGGCGCCGAACTCCCGGCACCGCCCTTCTTCGCTCAGAGCGCAATCTCGCTGCGCTCGATTTCACTCTGCGCGAGGCGCACTGCGGCATTGGTTCACTCGCTGCGCTCCCTCACGTGCGCAATCAAATCACGCCGCCGAAACCTACTCGGCAGCGGCTTCGTCCAGCTCGATTTCAGCGGATTCCGCAGGGTCACCGAACATTTCGGTGGTGTCGACCACATTGCCCTCGGAGTCGGTGACCTTCACCTGACCGACAACTCCGGCCAGCGCCTTGCCGCGTCGCACGTCGGCGAAGACCGCGCCCAGCTGGCCCGCCTGCTGCACCTGCTGGATGAACTGCTCCGGCGACATGCCGTAACGCTGTGCCTGGAACAGGATTCGCTCGGTCAGCTCCTGCTGGCCGACCTGCGTGTTCTCGGCCTCGGCGATGGCGTCGAGCAGCAGCTGGGTCTTCACCGACTTCTCGGCGGCTTCCTGGGTGTCCTTGTCGAACTCCTCGCGGGAGGAGCCCTGCGCCTCGAGCGCCTCGGCCAGCTTGGCCTCGTCGTGGTCGAAACCGTGGACGGCGTCGTGGACCACGGCGTCGACCTCGGCCTTGACGACGGCCTCGGGCAGCGGGACCTCGACGGTCTCGAGCAGGGTGTCGAGCACCTTGTCACGGATGGAACCGGCCTGCTCGACCTTCTTGACGCGCTCGACGCGGCCCTTCAGGTCTTCCTTGAGCTCGTCGATGGTGTCGAACTCGCTGGCCAGCTGGGCGAACTCGTCGTCGGCCTCGGGCAGCTCGCGCTCCTTGACCGACTGCACGGTCACGGTGATCACGGCTTCCTTGCCCGCGTGGTCGCCCGCCACCAGGGTGGAGGTGAACTCGGCGGACTCGCCGGCCTTCAGGCCGATGACGGCCTCGTCGAGGCCCTCGATCAGCTGACCCGAACCGACCTCGTGCGACAGCCCGGTGGTGGCCGCCTCGGGGACGTCCTCACCGTCGACGGTGGCCGACAGGTCGATCGACACGAAGTCGCCATCGGCCACGGCACGCTCGACACCGGTGAGGGTGCCGAAGCGCTGACGCAGCGAGGTGAGCTGCTCCTCGATGTCGTCGTCACCGATGGTGAAGGAATCGACGGTCACCTCGATGCCCGAGTAGTCGGGCAGGGCGATCTCGGGGCGCACGTCGACCTCGGCGGTGAACGCCAGCTCTTCGCCGTCTTCGATCTTGGTGATCTCGATCTCGGGCTGGCCGATGACCTTGACCTCCGAGGTCTGGATGGCCTCGGCGTACTTGTTCGGCAGTGCGTCGTTGACGACCTGCTCGAGCACGGCGCCACGGCCGACACGGGTCTCGATCAGCTTGGCCGGAGCCTTGCCGGGACGGAAGCCGGGGATCTTGACCTGCTGCGCCAGCGCCTTGTAGGCCTTGTCGAAGTCGGGCTTCAGCTCCTCGAAGGGCACCTCGACGTTGATCCGGACCCGGGTCGGGCTCAGCTGCTCGACGGTGCTCTTCACGGACATACTCCTTGGTTCGTAGTTCATGGTGGTGTCCCCACAGGGGGCGACGCGCCATAGTCAGGCACGGCTAAGCCAGGTGCGGCGCACAATGCGCATCCCGACCAGGGTAGTTGACCGCCTGCGCGGTCGCGCAATCGGTGTTTGGTTGAGGGTGCCGCTAGCGGCCGACCTGCACGGCGTCGGTCACGAAGACCAACGTCTCGTTCGGCGGCACACCGTTGCCGCCCTCGCCGTAGCCGAGGTTCGGCGGCACGATCAGCAGCCTGCGCGTGCCCTGCTGCACGCCGATCAGCCCCTCGTCCCAGCCCTGGATGACCTGGCCCGCGCCGAGGGTGAGCCCGAACGGCTTACCACGCTGGAAGGAGCTGTCGAGTACCTGCTTGTCCGACCAGGTGACCAGCTCGTAGTTCATCGTCAGCGGCTGGCCGGCCACCGCGCCCGGCCCGGTGCCCACCACCAGGTCCTTGGTGATCAGAGTCTTGGGCGGGTCACAGCTGTCGGGGATGGTGATCTTGGGCGCCTCGCCGTAACCGCCGCTGACTTTCACGTCGTCGGCGGTGCATTCGCGACCTGTGCTCGCGGAGCTCCCGCCGGCCGCGCTCGAGCTCGGCGCGCTGCTCGAATCCGTGTCGGAGCCGCAGGCCGCTGTCGTGATCGCGGCGGCCGCGACAAGTCCGATTCCGATGATCCTGCCGAGAGAATGCATGGCCCGCAGAGTAATCGACCGCCGTTGCGGCGTCGGGAACCGGCCCGACGGTAGGCTCGGCGGTGCGTTTCTCCACCGGTGTCGCCGGTCCTCGATCGGCGCCCGTGCAGGCCCCCGCGGCGCGGACGGCGCCGTGACCTCATCGAGTTCGAGGAGTCCGCGATGACCGAAACCACCGTGGGCGACACCGCGGCGGACAATGTGGGAGACGGTCAGGGCGAGACCATTGCCCCGAAGCCCTACGTCCTCACCGACGCGCCCGGTCCGCTCTCACGCGAGGAACTCGTCGCCGTCGACGCGTGGTGGCGGGCGTCGAATTATCTCGCGGTCGGCCAGATCTATCTGATGAGCAATCCGCTGCTACGCACCCCGCTGGTCCCCGACGACATCAAGCCGCGCCTGCTCGGCCACTTCGGCACCGTGCCCGGCCTGAATCTGGTGTGGGCCCACGCCAATCGGGTGATCCGGGACCGCGGCCTGAACGCGGTCTATGTCGCGGGCCCCGGTCACGGCGGCCCCGGCCCCAACGCCTGCGCGTGGCTGGAAGACGCCTACGCCCAGCTCGAGCCGGACATCCCTCGCGACGTCGACGGCATGCGCCGATTCTTCCATCGGTTCTCCTTCCCCGGCGGTGTGCCGAGCCACTGCGCGCCGGAGACGCCGGGGTCGTTCCACGAGGGCGGTGAGCTCGGCTACTCGCTGCTGCACGCCTACGGCGCCGCCCTGGACAACCCTGATCTTGTCGTGTTCTGCGTAGTCGGTGACGGCGAAGCCGAGACCGGTCCGCTGGCGGGCAGCTGGCACGCGAACAAATTCCTCAACGCGGGGCGCGATGGCGCGGTGGTGCCGATCCTCGCGCTCAACGAGTACAAGATCGCCAATCCGACGATCCTCGCCCGCGTTCCCGAGGAAGAACTGATCGAGCTGCTCCGTGGCTACGGCTACGAACCGCTGATCGTCTCCGGCAACGACCCCGCACCGGTCCACCAGGCGATGGCCGCCGCGATGAACACCTGCATGGACCGGATCGCGCAGTTCCAGCGGGCGGCCCGCGAGGACGGGGACACGAAACGTCCGCGCTGGCCGATGATCGTGATGCACACGCCGAAGGGCTGGACCTGTCCCCCGGTGGTCGACGGCCAACGGGTGGAGGGCACGTTCCGCGCCCATCAGGTGCCGCTGCCGAACGCGCGCACCGACTCCGAGCACCGGCGGGTGCTGGAGCTGTGGTTGCGGTCGTATCGGCCGGAGGAACTGTTCGGCCGGGACGGGTCGCCGGTATCGGCCCTGCTCCAGCAGGTGCCCGCGAATCCGATGAGCCTGAACCCGGTTGCCAACGGCGGCTTGCTGATTCGCGATCTCGATCTACCCGACTGGCGCGACTACTGCGTGGACGTCGTGTCGCCAGGTGCGGGAGAGCACGAGGCCACCCGGGTCCTCGGCGGCTGGCTGCGCGATGTCACCGCCCGCAATCCGCACAACTTCCTCACCTTCGCCCCCGACGAACTGGTCAGCAATCGGCTGCAGGACATTCTCGAGGTGACCGGACGCGACTGGCAGGAGGAAGTCGGGCGCTGGGACGTGGATCTGTCGACGGTCGGGCGCGCGGTCGAGGTGCTGTCGGAGCACATGTGCGAGGGCCTGCTGGAGGGTTATCTGCTGACCGGCCGCCACGGCGTCTTCACCTGCTACGAGGCGTTCATCCACATCGTCGACGCCATGTTCAATCAGCACGCCAAATGGCTCGATGCCAGCTCGGCGGTGCCGTGGCGGCGCAAGATCCCCAGCCTGAACTACCTGCTCACCTCGCATGTGTGGCGTCAGGACCACAACGGGTTCACCCATCAGGATCCCGGTTTCCTCGACGTAGTGGCGAACAAGAGCCCCGATATCGTGCGCGTGTATCTGCCGCCGGATGCCAATACCCTGCTGTCGACCTACGACCACTGCCTGCGATCGCTGCACTACGCGAACGTGGTCGTGGCGGGCAAACAGCCGGGGCCGGACTGGCTTTCGGCCGAGGAGGCGGGGCTGCACTGCACTCGCGGCCTCGGAATCTGGGAGTGGGCGTGTCACAACGACGACCCCGGCACCACGCCCGATGTCGTGCTCGGGTGCGCGGGCGATGTGCCGACCCTGGAAACTCTGGCCGCGGTGGCGATCCTCCGAGATCGGCTGCCGGACCTGCGGATTCGGTTCGTCAATGTCGTCGACCTGATGCGCATGCTGCCCGCAGACGAGCACCCGCACGGCCTGCCCGACGCCGAGTTCGATGCCCTGTTCACCACCGACCGCCCGGTGATCTTCGCCTTCCACGGCTACCCGTGGCTGGTGCACCGGCTCACCTACAGCCGCACCAACCACGCCAACCTGCACGTGCGCGGTTACAAGGAGAAGGGCACCACCACCACGCCCTTCGACATGGTGATGCTCAACGATCTGGACCGCTTCCATCTGGTGCTCGACGTGATCGACCGTGTTCCGGGGCTGCGCGAGCGGGCGGCGGGTCTGCGCCAGGAGATCGTCGACGCCCGGTTGATCGCGCGCCGCTGGACCCGCGAACAGGGCGCCGATATCCCGGTCGTGGCCGATTGGGTCTGGCCCGACTCGGCGATTCCCACCGCGCGGTAACACGGTTGCGGCGCGGGCCCGCCCTGCACGACGATGGAAGGGATATGACCGAATCCCGCCGCACCGAGCTCCTCCCCCGCGATCGCCGCGATCTGACCGGACCGTTCGACGTGATCGGCGACGTCCACGGCTGCCGCTCCGAATTGGAGACCCTGCTCGGCGAACTCGGCTACGTCCTGGACCGTGACGTCCGCGGCCGCCCGATCGGCGCCGCCCACCCGGGCGAGCGCACCGTGGTCTTCGTCGGCGACCTCGTCGACCGGGGCCCCGACACACCCGGGGTGCTGCGTCTGGTGATGGGGATGGTGGCCGCGAGAACCGCCCTGTGCGTCACCGGCAACCACGATCACAAGCTGATGCGCGCCCTCGACGGCCGCAATGTCCGCATCGCGCACGGCCTCGAACAGTCGCTGTCCCAACTGGCCGACGAAGACCTCGAATTCCGTACGGCCGCACACGCTTTCCTCGGCACCCTGCCGAGCCACTACCTCCTCGACGGCGGCGCGCTGGTCGTGGCCCACGCGGGTCTGCCCGAGAGCCTGCACGGCAGCACGTCGGGCCGAGCCCGCTCCTTCGCCCTCTACGGCGCCCCCACCGGTGAGCTCGACGAACACGGCTATCCCGTCCGCTACGACTGGGCCAAGGACTATCGGGGCGCCCCCACGGTCCTCTACGGCCACACGCCGGTCCACACCTTGACCTGGGTCAACAACACCCTCTGCCTGGACACCGGCGCCGTCTTCGGCGGCACCCTCTCCGCCCTGCGCTACCCCGAGATGACCACGATCTCCGTCCCCGCCGAGCAGGTCTGGAGTGAACGCGCGGGCATCACGCCCGTGCCCGACTGAGCCTGTCGACGCGACACCGCAGCGCCGGGCGCCGGGACCCGTCGCCGAATCGTCAACGTCGAACCCGGGTGTGACGTGCGGATTTCCCACCTGATGGGCCTACCATCAGCAGCGGACGACCCGACTCATCGACGAGGAGAGGTTCATGCGCCGTACATTTCTCGCTCTGTCCGTATTCGCTCCGCTCATGGTCAGCGGTGTCGCGAGCGCCGATCCAGCACCGCAGGGGACGGGGACGCTGACGGCGTGGACGTTCACCGGACGGGAGCCGGTTCCGGTGAACCGGGCCGATATCGAGGTGACGCCGTGCGAGGCGAAACAGGTGGTCGCGACGCTGGTCAGCGGGGCCGACGGGCGCGCCACGGTGGCGCTGCCCGCGGGGTGTTACGAGGCGAAGGTGGTGACGGTGCCCGGCGGCTGCGGGTTGGCCGTCACCGAGCCGGTGCGGGTCACCGTGGCCGCGGGTACGGAGGCGCGGGCGGACTTCCGGTTCGGCTGCGCCTGACCGACGTTCAGTCCTTCGGGCCACCGGCCACGTAGATGACCTGGCCCGAGACGAAGCCGGCGCCCTCGCTCACGAAGAACGCGGCGGTGTTGGCGATGTCTTCGGGCGTGCCGACCCGGTTCACCGGGATCTGCGCGGCCGCAGCGGCCTTGAAGGCCTCGAAATCCGCGCCGACCCGGGCGGCGGTGGCCGCGGTCATCTCGGTTTCGATGAAGCCGGGCGCGATCGCGTTGGCGGTGACGCCGAATTTGCCGAGTTCGAAGGCGAGGGTCTTGGTGAACCCCTGCATGCCCGCCTTGGCCGCGGCGTAGTTGGCCTGGCCGCGGTTGCCGAGTGCCGAGGTGCTCGACAGGTTGACGATGCGACCGAACTTCGCCTCGACCATGTACTTCTGCACGGCGCGGGTCATCAGGAAGGCACCGCGCAGGTGCACGTTCATGACGGTGTCCCAGTCGTCGACCGACATCTTGAACAGCAGGTTGTCGCGCAGCACGCCCGCGTTGTTGACCAGCACGGTCGGCGCGCCGAGCTCGGTGGCGATCCGCTCCACCGCGGCGGCGACGGCCGCTTCGTCGGCCACGTCGGCACCCACCGCGAGGGCGGCGCCCCCGGCGGCCTCGATGGCGGCGACGGTGCCCGCACAGGCGGCTTCGTCGAGATCGAGGACGGCGACGGCGTATCCGTCGGCGGCGAGCTTCGTGGCCACTGCGGCGCCGATGCCACGGGCGGCTCCGGTGACGATCGCGACCTTGCGTTGCGTGGGCATCCGTCTCCTACAAGCCTGAGCTGGGCGAATGGTGATGGTCGGGGTGACAGGATTTGAACCTGCGACCCTCCGCTCCCAAAGCGGATGCGCTACCAAGCTGCGCTACACCCCGATACCTCACCGGCGAGAGCACCGTGGAGGCAATACATGTTTGAGCGGGTGACGGGAATCGAACCCGCACCATCAGCTTGGAAGGCTGAGGTTCTACCATTGAACTACACCCGCAGGCATACGACATCGATGGGATCGCCACGATGTCGTGTGCGCCACGACTGTACCGAACCTCGCGCGAAAAATGCCAATCCGGCCCCTGCCTGCCCGATTGATGCGTGTCGGCCGCCGGTGTACCCCACTCCCCACGCGACCAACCCTCGCCATGCCCGATTAGGGCCTAATGACCCTATCCCCGAAACCCCCTCCCGGCGACGATGGTTGATGCGCCCATGGGGGCCGGCGCCTGCTCCACCGGGGGATTAAATAGGAGAATTTTCCTTAAAAACCCGGCACGTGGGCGGCGAGTAGGCCACCATGAGAATGCGCGTGACGACTACTGCCACATCGTCACGACTCGCACCCCGTGCCAGGAGGGACCCATGGCGACGCAACGTCCACCGCCCAGCGGAGGGCATCACGCTGTATGTTTCGGCTCACGAAATTTCTTTTCGGGAAATATGTAACGCCGGAGACGCTGCAGCGATGTCATACCCGATCGCCATTCGCGAGAGACCAGAGAACGCGTTGCAGAACGTGACTTTTCGGTCTCGGGTGGCTTGCTAGGATCCTTTTTGCCGGACGGGGGTATCTGGAAAGGGGGCGGTGAGCGTGTGCCGAACTCGGTGGACCCAACCGCGTAGCAGTGCGAATGATCGAGGTGGCAAGTTCGTCGCCACCTACCGCCGGTGATGTCGATGACTGTCCACATCGAGCCACCGGTCGCCGCGATGGCCCGCGCCTGGGCCCGCGCGGTCTGCGCCGAACCGGGCTCTTCCACGGCGCCGCACCAGTTGGAGCCGGTGCTCGTCGACATCGTCGAGCGGCTGCTGCACCTGGCTCGGACCGAACCGTTCCCGGTTCCACAGGCGCGCAAGCTCGGCGCGCGGTTGGCCGAGGCGCCGTTCGAACGCACCAGGATGCTGGCCCACGCCAGTCGCTGGCTGCTCGGCTTCCCCTCGGGGGTTCCGGGTTCGCTGGTGGCGACCCGCTGGCCGCTGGTGGCCAGCCAGGCCATCGACAGCTACGCACAGGCTCTGCAGGAACGCGCTCTGGCGCAACAGGAACAGAACATCTCGGCGAAAGTGTCACTGCGCGTACAGGAGATCGCCGCGCTGCAGCACCGCTTGCGCCACGAGGCGACCCACGACGCCCTCACCGATCTCGCGAACCGCACGCTGCTGCAAGAACGGGTGCGCGCGTTCGCCGCCGACCCGAGCCGCGGTGTCGGTGTGCTGGTGGTGGACCTGGACCGCTTCAAACAGATCAACGACGGCTACGGACACGCGATCGGCGACGAGGTACTGGTCGAACTGGCCAACCGCTTGCGTGAGGTGTGCCCGCCCGACACGGTGATCTGCCGATACGGCGGCGACGAGTTCGTGGTGGCGGCCAACCCCCGCCGCGACACCCTCGGCGAGTTGGCGCACCTCGTGGTCGCCGCACTGCGCGACCCGGTGTGGTCGAGCGCGGGCCCCGTGCCGGTTTCGGCCAGCGTGGGCACCGCGTTCTGCCCACCGGGAAAGACGTGCGATTTCACCGACCTGCTGCGTCGCGCCGACCGCGCGATGTACTCGGCGAAATCGGCGGGCGGGCGGCGTTTCGCGCTCGCTGAATCGGGCGACCCCGAACTGGGAACGGCGGTCGCCGGCTGAGTCGGATCGCGAAGCCTGCACTTCGCGTTCCGGCTCAGCCGATTTCGACCGGATCGAGTCGTAACATCGCGGGAGTCCGTGCTCGGAATGGGGGGCACCGGCTGGTTACGGCGCGTTGATGGCCCGCATCGTGACCGTGCGCTCAGTGTTCGAGATAGGTGACCGCAGCCTGGCCTGGGGTGTCGACCGCTACGGCAGACCGGTCCTCGGTGGTGTCGCATCTGCGCACCACGACGATCAGCGGCGCGCACTGAGCGACGCCGCCGAGCCGAAAAACGATGCGGTGCTGCCGGAATGCTCGCCACATGTCACGTGCGCTCGGACCGAGGCCATCCGTGCCGCGGATCCACCTCAGGCCCATCAGAAGTTGACCGGCGGTCGCGCCGAAGACACTCGGCAGCACCGTGGCGTTGGTCACCAGCAGGACCACCAGGAAGATCATGGACCCGAACATCACCGGGGCCTGGTCATCCATGTCGAGGATCCAGTCGTGACCGACGAGCAGCACAACAGCGACGAACGCGACCGCGAGCACACCGTAGGGAAGCACGATGTCGGCGAGGTTGGCCGCTACGTTGCGTAACTTGCGCGGTGACGGGTAGCGCGGATCACCATCGGCGCCATGATATTCCGGCCCGGGTTGCGTCATCCGATCATGCTCGCACACCGGCGGGAATCACACCGGCGGTTGTCAGCGGGGCTGGCAGGTGGGGCACCAGAAGAGGTTTCGGGCTTCCATGACCTTGTGCGCGATGGGAGTGGCGCAGACTCGGCAGGGTTCGCCCTGGCGGCGGTAGACGTAGGTGCGGGGGCGGTCTTTGGTGTAAGACGGTGCGCCGGTGTCGTGTTCGGGCCGGACCACGTGCATGCGGCCGGTGGTGACGCCGATCGGCATGAGGTCGACCAGGTCGGCCCAGAGCGCGTCCCATTCGGTAGGGGTGATCGAGGTGCCGGGGCGGAAGGGCGAGATGCCGTGGCGGAAAAGGACTTCCGCGCGGTAGACGTTACCGACACCGGCGATCAGGGCTTGGTCCATCAGCAGTGCGCCGATCGCCCTGCGAGAACGCCGGATTCGCGCGCCCGCTCGTTCGTGGTCGGCGTCGGCGCGCAACGGATCGGCGCCGAGGCGTGCGGTGAGCGCGTCCACCTCGGGCGGCATCAGCACTTCGCACGCCGTGGGCCCGCGCAGATCGGTGCCGAAATCCGTTGCGGCCCCCAGCATTCGCATACGCACCTGCCCGACCGGCGCCGTCATCGGCAACTCGGCCTCGCTGAAAGTGCCGTACAGCCCGAGATGCACATGCACCGTCGATCCGGACGCATAGTGATGCAGCAGATGCTTCCCATAGGCCTCGGCCCGCTCCAGCACCTGCCCGTCCACCAGCGCGGCGCCTTCGGCGAACCGCCCCTGCGGACTCGAAACCCGCACCACCCCACCGGAGAACCGCTGCTGATGCAGGTCGGCGATCCGGTGGAGGGTATGTCCTTCCGGCACTACGTCAGTACGCGGGGATTTCGGGGGCGATGCCGGTCTTCTCGTAGTCGGCGAGAATGTCGATGCGACGCTGGTGACGCGCCTCGTCCGACCACGCGGCCGCGAGGAACGCGTCGACGATGGCCAGCGCGTCGGCGGTGGAGTGCATGCGGCCGCCGATGCCGATCAGGTTGGCGTTGTTGTGTTCGCGGGCCAGCACCGCGGTTTCGACGCTCCAGGCCAGGGCGCAGCGAGCGCCGGCGACCTTGTTGGCGGCGATCTGCTCGCCGTTGCCGCTGCCACCGAAGACCAGGCCGAGCGAGCCCGGATCGGCGACGGTGCGTCGGGCCGCCTCGATGCAGAAGGCGGGGTAGTCGTCGAGAGCGTCGTATTCGAGGGCGCCGCAGTCGACGACCTCCACTCCGGCCTCCTGCAGATGAGCCTTGACGTGATTCTTCAGTTCGAAACCGGCATGGTCGGCACCCAGGTAAACGCGCATGGCTGCGATTGTCGCAGGCCCGCTTAGAGTCGTTTCATGCACCCGCACGAACCGCATTCCCCGCATTCGGCAGGTTCCCCGCCGGAGCACACCGGACACCAGCCCGACCGAACACCGTCACTGGACAAGGACGCAGCGCCGCCCTCGCCGTGGGCCCAGCCCGATCCGCGGACGGGCGGATTCCCCGCGCAGGACAGCCCACCTCAGCCGCAGGCCGGCCCGTATCCGCCGGTAGCGCCCGGCCAGTACGCCCCTGGCTACTACCCGCCGAGCGGTCCGCCCGCACCGCCGCAATACCGACCGCGCGGACTCATGCCGTGGGATCGCCCCGCCCGGCATCCGTGGGAGATCCCGCTGCTGATCGTCGTCATCATGATCACCGCGGTCGCGTACCTGCTCGCGCTCGCGCTCATGACGGTCGAGCTGTTCGCCGATCCCATCGTCGACGAGCACGGTGTGGAGCAGACCAGTTCGATCGTCACCAGTCCGTATGTGCTGCTGCTGTTGTTCGCGCCGGTGCTGCTGTGGGCGGGTCGTGGTCTGAATCTCGCGACCCAGCGCGTGAACGGGGTGAAGATGTCGCCCACCCAGTTCCCCGAGGGGTACCGGATGGTGCAGGAGGCGGCGGCGCGATTCGGGATGTACAAGGCGCCGGACGCCTACGTCATCCTGGGCAACGGCCAGATCAACGCGTTCGCCGCGGGCCACGGGTTCCGCCGGTTCGTCGTGGTCTACAGCGACCTGTTCGAAATCGGCGGCGCGGCGCGTGAGCCCGACGGACTCGCGTTCATCATCGGGCATGAAGTCGGCCATATCGCCGCTGGTCACGTCTCCTATTGGCGCCAGCTGGGCATGTTCGTCGCACCGTGGCTGCCGATACTCGGGTCGTCGCTGATCCGTGCCCAGGAGTACACCGCCGACAATCACGGCTTCTGTTTCCGGCCGCACGGCGCGTCCACCGCGATGGCGACGCTCGCCGCGGGCAAGTACCTCAACACCGATGTCGGTGTCGACGAGATGGCCGACCGTGCCGCGCTCGACCGGGGTGGTTTCATCTGGCTGGTCAACGCGATGGCCAGCCACCCGGTGCTCACCTGGCGGATGTGGGCGCTGCGCGATCGCAGCAGGCCGGGCCCGATGTTCTGGCGTCCGAGTGCGCCGCATCCCGGCATGATCCCGCCGCACGGCGGGTATCCGCTGAATTCGACGCCGCCCGCGTTGCCGCCGAAGCCGGTCTGATCGGTCGGGGGTGCCCGCTGCGGGCACCCCCGACCGCATGCTCAGTCGAAGACCGGGTCCTCGGTGCGGGTGCGCTTGAGCTCGAAGAAGTGCGGGTACGAGGCCAGCGCGACCACGCCGTCCCACACCGTGCCCGCGTCCTCGCCGCGCGGGATGCGCGAGAGCACCGGCCCGAAGAAGGCAGTCCCGTTGATGTGGATGGTCGGCGTGCCGACATCGGGGCCGACCTTGTCCATGCCCGCGTGATGGCTGGCCCGCAACGCCTCGTCGTAGTCGGTGCTGGTCGCGGCCTCGGCGAGTTCGGCGGGCAGGTTCAGTTCGGCGAGCGCGTCGGCGACGACCGCGTCGAAGGTCTCCTGCAGCGTCTCGCGCTCGTACTCGGCTTTGCGGTCGTGGATCCGGGTGCCCAGCGCCGTGTAGAGCGGGGACAGGATCTCGTCGCCGTACTTCTGACCAGCGGCGGTGACGACCCGCACCGGGCCCCACGCGGCAGCCATCATGTCGACATACCGCTCCGGCAGGCCCTCTTTGCCCTCGTTGAGCACGGCCAGGCTCATCACGTGGAAGCGCGCTTCGATATCGCGCACCTTCTCGACCTCCAGGATCCACCGCGAGGTGATCCAGCACCACGGGCACAGCGGGTCGAACCAGAAATCGGCGACATCCTTGGTGGCCTGCTCGCTCACGATGGGTTCCTCTCGGGTCAGCTGCGGTGGGCCGGGTCGCCCCACCGATTGGTGCAACCGCATCACCGCCGGAATCGTTCCCGTGGGTGAAAACGCGCACTAAGCTCGGGTTGCGAGGAGTCCGGGTCGTCCGCGAGAAGGGGTCCGTTCATGAGCTCGAATCAGCATTTCGTCGTCATCGGTGGAGGTCTGGGCGGAGCGAAGATCGCCGAAGCCCTGCGCGCCAACGATTTCGACGGCCGCGTCACTCTGCTGGCCGCCGAAGAGGAGCTGCCGTACGAGCGCCCGCCACTGTCGAAACAGCACCTGGCGGGCACCCAGCAACTGCCCGATTTCACCGTCGATCCGGCTGCTTGGTACCGCGATCACCACGTCGACCTGCGACTGGGCACCACCGCGACCGCGTTCGATCCGATCGCCAAGACGGTGACACTGCCCGACGGTTCCACGCTCGACTACGACAAATTGGCTCTCGCCACCGGTTCGCGAGCCCGCACGCTCGACATTCCCGGCGCCGATGCCCCCAACGTCTACACGCTGCGCACGATCGGCGATTCGAACGCGCTGCTCGAGATACTGCGCACCGACCGGCGCCTGGTGATCATCGGGGCCGGGTGGATCGGTCTCGAGGTCGCCGCGCAGGCCCGCGCCAAGGGTGTCGAGGTGACGGTGATCGAGACGGCCGACCTGCCGCTGGTCACGGTGCTCGGCCCGGAGATGGGCGCGTTCTACGCCGATCTGCATCGCGCGCACGGCGTCGACCTGCGCACGAACACCTCCGTCGACGCCATCCTCACCGACGAGGACGAGGCGACCGGCGTGCAGCTCGGCGACGGCACCGTGGTGCCCGCGCAGGCGGTGCTGGTCGCGGTGGGCGCGCAGCCCAATATCGAGGCGGCCACGGCGGCCGGGTTGGCGGTCGACGGCGGCGTGCTGGTGGACGCCGCCCTGCGCACCAGCAACCCCGATGTGGTGGCGGTGGGCGATATCGCCGAGCAGGACCATCCGCTGCTGCACCGGCCGATCCGCATCGAACACTGGGCGACCGCGCTGAATCAGCCCGCGGTCGCCGCGAAGACGATGCTGGGCAAAGCGGCTGTCTATGACCGGCTTCCGTATTTCTTCAGCGATCAGTACGACGTCGGGATGGAGTACTCCGGCTATGTCGGACGCGGCGACGACGTGCGGGTGGTGGTGCGTGGCGATCTCGATGAGCGCGAATTCGTCGCGTTCTGGCTGGACACGCAGAACAGGGTGCGCGCGGGGATGAACGTCAATGTGTGGGATGTGACCGACCGGATCAAGCAGCTGATCGGATCGGCGGAGCCCGTCGACCCCGACCGGCTGGCGGACCCGGGCATCCCGCTGTGATTCACTTCACAGCGATCGTTGTGTCGAAGACTGCTCATCGGCTCCGACCAACCGTCGAACGCGCCGCGAGGGCGCAGCGAGCAGGAGCCGAATCATGAAATTCATGCTGGTCAAGACCTATTCCGAGACCGCCTACTGCGACATCCCGCTGCCGGAGTGGGCACCCGAGGACATCGCCGCCCATATCGACTTCCAGCGGGCGCTGGGCGAACAACTCGCCGCCGCGGGCGAACTCGTCGACGCGCAGGGCCTGGCCGCACCCGATCAGGCGATGATCGTGTGCTCCGACGGTCGCTCGGCGCCGGTCGTCACCGACGGGCCTTTCCCGGAGACCAAGGAGTTCCTGGCCGGTTTCTGGGTGGTCGATGTCGATTCTGTCGAGCGCGCGGTCGAGATCGCCGCGCAGGCCTCCGCGGCGCCGGGCCCCGGTGGCAAGCCGATCGGGGAATACATCGAGGTGCGCCAGATCATGAGCGCGCCCGACGTGGCCTGAGGCGAGACGCTGACTGCGCGCATCGAGGACCTGCTGCGTGAACTCTCGCCGCAGGTCCTCGGCGTATTGGTCCGCCGTTTCGGTGATTTCGACCTCGCCGAGGATTCGGTGCAGGACGCGCTGCTCGCGGCGGCGACCCAGTGGGATCGCGACGGACTTCCGGACAATCCGCGTGGCTGGTTGATCCAGGTCGCGCAGCGGCGGATGGCCGACGCGGTGCGCGCCGAGGTGGCGCGGCGACGCAGGGAGACCACGGTTTTCGTGCGGGATGTGCCCGTCGAGGCGGTCGGTCGCGATGACACCCTCGACATGTACTTCCTGTGCTGCCATCCCGGCTTGCCGCCCGCCGGAGCGGTGGCCCTGACACTGCGGGCGGTCGGCGGCCTGAGTACCGCCGAGATCGCGGCGGCCTTCCTCGTCCCGGAATCGACCATGGGTCAACGTATCTCGCGGGCGAAGAAGCGTCTGGCCGAATCGGATCGGCCGTTCGCCGACGGCGCGCACGACAGCACCCGGGTGAGCGCGGTGCTGCAGGTGCTGTACGTGATCTTCACGGAGGGGCACACCAGCACCGCCGGAACGAGGTTGCGTCGCGGGGACCTGTCGGCGGAAGCGATCCGGCTCACGCGTGCGCTGCGCACGCTGCTCCCGGAGAACGCCGAGGTCACCGGTCTTCTCGCGCTGATGCTGCTCACCGATGCCCGGCGCGCCGCCCGCTCCGGTGCGCACGGCGAACTGATCCCGCTCACCGAGCAGGACCGCTCCCGCTGGGACCGCACCCAGATCACCGAGGGTCTTCGCCTGCTCACCGCGACCATGCCTGCCGGGCTGACGGGTCTCTATCAGATGCAGGCCGCCATCGCGGCTCTGCATGCGCAGGCCCGACGCCCCGAGGACACCGACTGGACGCGAATCCTGCTGCTCTACACCATGATCGAACGTCTGACCCCCAATCCGATGATCACCCTCAACCGCGCGGTCGCCACCGCGATGGTGCACGGTCCGGTAGCGGGGCTGGCGGTAGCCGACAGCGTCGCCGAGCCGCTGGCGCGATCGCACCGCCTCGCCGCCGTGCGCGGGCATCTTCACGAAATGGCAGGCGAGCAGGCTGCGGCCGTGCGCGAATACCAGCGGGCGGCCAGACAGACCGCCAGCGTGCCGGAACGCGACTACCTGTTGCTGCGCGCCGCACGTCTGCGAGCGGGCGACGCGTGATATCAGGAGCTGTCGCCCGACCCCGAATTCGGTGGTGTACAGCTCGCTTTCGCGGTCACCCAGGCTGGCGACGTCGCGCGAGCAGGCGCCTGGCAGACTCGCTCCGATGACGGACGTTTTCAGTGCGGGCGTGCTGGTGTATCGCCGCGTCGAGGCCGGAATCGAGGTCCTGCTCGGGCACATGGGCGGGCCGCTGTGGGCGAAGAAGGACGCCTCGGCGTGGTCGATTCCCAAGGGCGAGTATCTGTCCGAGGAAGAGTCCGCGCGCGACGCCGCCGGGCGGGAGTTCACCGAGGAACTCGGGCTGCCGGTACCCGAGGGCGAGTGGATCGACCTCGGTGAGGTGAGTTATCGCAGCGGGGCCAGACGCAAGTACCTCACCGTGTGGGCGGTCGAGGGCGATCTCGACCCGGCCGATGTCGTGCCGGGCACATTCGAGATGCAGTGGCCGCCACGGTCGGGCAAGGTCGCGGAATTCCCCGAGATCGACCGGGCGGACTGGTTCGACCCCGCCACGGCGCGGGAAAAGCTCGGCAAAGGCCAGCGCCCCTTCCTCGACCGCCTCACCGATCAGCTGCACTGAGATCGGGGTAGATTTCAGCTATGCCCAGCGACCTGCAGCTGAAGATCATGAACAGAGTCCACCGCACCCTGCTCACGGTGACCGGCGGACGCCTCGGCAACTCGTTCTTCGGGATGCCGTCCCTGCAACTCACCACGATCGGCCGCAAATCCGGCGAGCCGCGCAAGGTCATGCTGACCGCGCCGATCATCGACGGCGACACGATCGTCATCGTCGCCTCCCGCGGCGGCGACCCCACCCATCCCTCCTGGTTCGTGAACCTGCGCGACAACCCGAACGTCGAGGTGTCACTGCGCAACGGCCCCGTGCGCCCGATGACAGCCCACGTCGCCACCCCCGACGAACGCGCGGCACTGTGGCCTCGGGTCACCGAGGCCTACAAGGGCTACGCCGACTATCAGACGAAAACGACTCGCGAGATCCCCTTGGTCCTGCTCACACCGAGGAACTGACCCACCTGCCGGCGGGTACACAGGGCGGGCATCGAACACGATGCCCGCCCTACACCAGCGCGGCCCGGAACTCGGTGGGACTCGTCCCGCGGAGTCGTTTGAAGGCCGCGCTGAAGCCGAAGGCGTCGGAATAGCCGACCGTGGTGGCCACCTGGGCGACGCTGCGCGCGGGGTCGGCGAGCAGCTCTTCGGCTTCGGCCATGCGCCATTCGGTGAGGTAGGCCAGTGGCGGTTCGCCCATCACCTCGGTGAAGCGCCGAGCGAACAGGGCGCGCGAGACCGCCGCCTCGGTGGCCAGGCTCGCCACGGTCCAGCGGTGGAACGGCCGGTCGTGGATGGCGGTGAGCGCCGGGCCGACGATCGGGTCGGCCATCCCCCGGTACCAGGCGGGCGCGCAATGCTGCTGTTCGGCCAGCCAGGAGCGCAGCGTGCAGACCAGCGCCCAGTCCAGCAGCCGGTCCATCAGCGCCTGCGAGCCCGCGCTGAACCGGACCGCGTCGGCGGCGGATTGTTCCAGCCACAAACACATTTCCGGGTCTTCGTGGACCACCATCACCTGCGGTAGCGCTCGCAACAGCCGTTCGTGGCGTCGCCCCGATGCCCGATAGGCGCCGACGAGCAGCGAAGTCTCGCCGGGCGCACCGGTTGTCGCCGGCGTGACGATCAATTCCGATGTCGCACAACTGATGTCGGTGGGACCGAAGCCGTCCGGCACGAAACAGGACAGCTCGTAGCGCTCGTGTGGACGGCCGAGCGCGGCGGGCGTGTCTGCCAGATGGAAGGGCTCACCCGCTTGCACGAGCGCGGTGTCACCGGCGATCAGAGTCGTGCGTGATCCGTCAGCGAGCACCAGGGTGCCGCCGCCACGCAGCACCGTCACCATGATCAAGGGCGCACGGTCGGCGAAACGAATCGTCCACGGTGGTCGCAGTACCGCATGGGCCACGACCGATCCTTCGGCACGAATGCCGCTCAGCAACGAACTCAACGGGTCCACTCCACCAGCGTAGACGAATTCCTATCGACTGGAGATGATCGCCCATAGATCGTCCACGCGATCCACGGTTGACTGAAGCGACCGGGCCGACCAGCCCGCACCCGATCGAACAGGAGCTCACCGTGACCCAGTCCGCCGCCACCACGACTGCCACCGCCGACCTGACCACCACCGGATCGAGCACCACCGATCCCTCGGCACCGGGTCCCACCGCGCTCGTGGTCCTGGGCCATCACCGCTCCGACTCGCTGTCCGCCCATGTCGCCGACCGCGCCGTCGGCCGCCTCACCGCCGCCGGGTACACGGTCGATTTCCTCGATCTGCAGACCGAGAACTTCGACCCGCGGATGACCGTCGCCGACCAGCCCGAGTGGGGCAACCGCGACAAGATCTACTCCCCCACCGCCGAGGCGCACATGCGGCGCATGCTGGCCGCCGACATCGTGGTCGTGGTGTTCCCGGTCTACTGGCAGAGTGTGCCCGCCCTGCTCAAAGGCTGGATCGACGCCGTATGGAACTACGGTTTCGCCTACGGCCGCAGCAAGCCGCGGCTGGCAGGCAAGCGCATCCTGTGGCTCGGATTGGCCGGAGCGACAGCCGATGACGCGATCATCCCCGGCATGCAGCAGCTACTGGAAGCCCAGCTCAACGAGGGCCTGGCCTACTACAGCGGTTTCGCCGACTCGCGGGTCGGCCTGCTTCCCGACGCCGAGGAGCAGCCCCAAAGTCTCGACGCCGAAGGCAATCTCGTGATCGGCGAGGCGATCAGCGGGGACGCGCGGACCACCCACTACGCCGCCTTCGACGCGAAAGCCGAGGGCTTCGTCGACGCATTGCTCGCCGCGAGTCGCGTCGCCGCCTGACAACGACCGTTCGGCCGACCGCCCAACCTCACCGGTCGGCCGAACACCAGGCCACGCGCGCTGATCCCGTCGCCACCACCGGCTCTCGATGGCGGCGCGAATCGGCTCAGAGCCCGGTGAGCGTACGGCGCAGCACACCGAAAAGGTCTGTGGACGTGCCTGATTCGACCGCCGCCTTGTCGATCAGTTCGATGGCGGCGGCGGTGAACTCGTCGCTCTGGATCTGCACGTAGTCGGCGGGGGTGTCGATGCCGACGGCCTGCGCGGTCAGCGAGGTCGATATCGCCTGCAGGAACGGGACCATCAGCGCGGCCAGGTGCGCCGCGGTGCCGCCGGTGGTGCGGACCATCGTGCCGCCCTGGCGGAACGCGGCGAACATGGCATACATCCCGCCGAGGATCGACAGGTCGTACATGGCGGCGGCACCGAGATCCGCGCCGACGAATTCGGCCCGGCCGAACAGTTCCAGCACCGACCGGTGACGATCGAATGCCGCGGTCGCCCCGCTGTAGATCACGAGCGAAGCCGCGCCGCCGATCATTTCGGGCGATGCCATGATGCCGCCGTCGATCAGTTCGACCTCGTTGGCCACGGCCCACCTGCCCAGCGCACGCGCCTGCTCGGGCGTCGTGGTGGTCAGGTTGACCACCGTGCGGCCCCGCACCAGCGCTGCGGCGGGCTCGATGTGCTCGCGCACGGCAGCGTCGTCGAGAACACACAGGATGACCAGATCGGCCGCCGCCATCGCCTCGGCCGCGGTCGCGGCCACCCGCGCGCCCTGGGCCACCAGCGCTTCGGCCCGCGCCGCGGTGCGGTTCCACACCACCACCTGATGACCGCCCGCCAACAGCGCCTCGGCCAGCGCGGTGCCCATGGCACCGAGGCCGATCACCGAAACACGCTGTGCTGCCGTTGAATTCGTCATAGCTGCCTTTGCGTCGAAGTTCTTGCTGCCGGTTCGGCAACGCACTTCTAGATTTGCCTGCTGCGCTACAATCGACAAGTACCGACTATGAAGTGCAATACCCACCAAAAGGTAAGTAAGGACATCATGCAGCAGCGAGTGCGTCCGTATTCCTGCGAACTCGACGCCGCGCTCGACGTCGTCGGCGGTAAGTGGAAAGCGCTGATCCTGTGGGCCCTGTCGACCGGTACCCAGCGCTTCGGCGACCTGAAACGCCTGATTCCCGGCGTGACCGAGAAAATGCTGATCCAGCAACTGCGCGAGCTCGAACACGACGGGATCATCCATCGCGAGGTCTACGCGCAGGTTCCCCCGAAGGTCGAGTACTCACTCACCGAGCGCGGGGTGTCGCTCAACGCGGCCCTTGCCGCACTCGGCGCCTGGGGCAGGGAGAACATGAACCACATCTGCGCGGTCAAAGGCGTCGACGCACCCGTGCACTGACGCGCCACAGGACCACGCCGGGCCCGCACCGTGTTCGATAGGCGAACGATGGTGGCGCCGGTGCGTCGACCGGCGCCGCTCGCGTCACGCCTGGATTCCGGCCCACTTCTGGCCGGTGATGCGCTCGTAGGCCTCTTCGTACTTGCGGCGAGTGCCTTCGACGACATCGGCGGGGATCTCGGGGCCCGGGTATTCCTTGTTCCAGCCGGTGGAGGTCGACCAGTCGCGCACGAACTGCTTGTCGAAGGAGCGCTGGGCTCGACCCGGCTCCCACTCGTCGGCGGGCCAGAAGCGCGAGGAGTCCGAGGTCAGTACCTCGTCACCGAGGGTGAGAACGTCACCGTCCCACCCGAATTCGACCTTCGTATCGGCCACGATCACACCGGCCTTCGCCGCGTGCTCGGCCCCGCGCGAGTAGATCTCGAGGGTCAGATCGCGCAGCTTCTCGGCCACCTCACGGCCCTCCTGGTTCACCACATCGGCGAAACTGATCGCCTCGTCGTGGCCCTCGGACGCCTTCGTCGACGGCGTGAAGATCGGCTCCGGCAGCTTGTCGCCGTCACGCAACCCCGCGGGCAGCGCGATCCCCGACACGGTCCCCGACCGCTGGTACTCCTTGAGTCCGGACCCGGTCAGATATCCCCGCGCGATGCACTCGACAGCCAGCATCTTCAACGGCTTCACCCGAATCCCGCGGCCGGCGAACTCCGCGGGCACGTCGGTCGCCGAGACCACGTGATTCGGGATTCCGGTGAAGTACTCGAACCACCAGTTCGACAGCTGCGTCAGCAGCGCGCCCTTGTCCGGAATCGGCGTCGGCAGCACCACGTCGTAGACCGAGACCCGGTCCGACGCGACGAGCAGCAGGGTATCGCCGTCCTCGTAGAGGTCACGAACTTTCCCGGCGTGCACATGCTTCAACGTCGAGCCTCCGAATCATGGGTCGTCTACATACTGAGTATGTACGAACTGTACAGACGGCCCCGAGGGCCGAATCACGCCTGGTCACCGCGACGCGGAGTCGGTCGCTCTCCTCGTGATCCGCGCCACGGCCGGAGGGTGGCCGCACGACCGTCACGCCGGCGTGGGCGGGAAACTCGTGAGCGGGGGCCGACGGCAAGTGGCATTGTGGACGCCGAACTACCGTGCCGTGTTCGTCGACGACGAAGGAGATCAATGTCCGCCCCGAATCTCACCCGCGACCAGGCGGTCGAACGCGCGGCCGTAGTGGCCGTGCAGAACTACCGGATCGAACTCGACCTCACCGATCAGCCGCGCGGAGCGGGGTCCGAGGTGTCCGACACCTTCGGGTCGAAGACCACTGTCAGCTTCACCGCCACCCCCGGTGCCGACACCTACATCGATCTGGTCGCGCCGCGCGTGCGGTCGGCGGTGCTCAACGGCGTCGCGCTCGATGTGAGCTCCTACGACGAGTCGACCGGGATCGCGTTGCCGGGGCTGGCCGAGAACAACGAGCTGGTGGTCGAGGCCGACTGCGAGTACTCGCACACCGGTGAGGGTCTGCACCGCTTCGTGGATCCGACCGACGACAACGTGTACCTGTACTCGCAGTTCGAGACCGCCGATGCCAAGCGGATGTTCGCCTGCTTCGATCAGCCCGATCTCAAGGCCACCTTCGACATCGTCGCCACCGCGCCCGAGGACTGGGCCGTGATCTCCAACGGCGCCGATATCGAGCAGCACGAGATCGGCGCGGTCGTGCGCCACACCTTCGCCACCACCCCGCGGATGAGCACCTACCTGGTCGCCATGATCGCGGGCCCGTACGCGAAGTGGTCCGACACCTTCACCGACGCGAGTGGCGAGATCCCGCTGGGCCTGTACTGCCGTGCGTCGCTGGCCGACCACATGGACGCCGAACGGCTGTTCACCGAGACCAAACAGGGTTTCGAGTTCTACCACAACAACTTCGGCGTGCCGTACGCCTTCGGCAAGTACGACCAGCTGTTCGTGCCGGAGTTCAACGCGGGCGCGATGGAGAACGCCGGCGCTGTCACCTTCCTCGAGGACTATGTGTTCCGGTCCAAGGTGACCCGCGCGTCCTATGAGCGTCGCGCCGAGACCGTGCTGCACGAGATGGCGCACATGTGGTTCGGCGACCTGGTCACCATGAAGTGGTGGGACGACCTGTGGCTGAACGAGTCGTTCGCGACCTTCGCCTCGGTACTGTGCCAGGCCGAGGCCACCGAATACACCAGCGCCTGGACCACTTTCGCGAATGTGGAGAAGTCCTGGGCCTACCGCCAGGACCAGCTGCCCTCGACCCACCCGATCGCCGCCGACATCCCCGACCTGCACGCGGTGGAGGTCAACTTCGACGGAATCACCTACGCCAAAGGCGCTTCGGTGCTCAAGCAGCTCGTCGCCTACGTAGGACTCCAGCCGTTCCTGGCGGGGCTGCGCGATTACTTCGCCGAACACGCCTACGGCAACGCCACTTTCGACGATCTGCTCGCGGCGCTGGAGAAGGCCTCGGGTCGTGACCTGTCGGACTGGGGTGCGCAGTGGCTCAAGACCACCGGCCTCAACATCCTTCGCCCCGATTTCGTCGTCGCGGCGGACGGCACGTTCTCGAGCTTCGCGGTTGTGCAGGAAGGTGCCGCGCCCGGTGCGGGCGAGTACCGCGTGCACCGCATCGCGATCGGTGTCTACGACGATGTCGACGGCAAGCTGGTGCGTACCGACCGGGTCGAACTCGACCTCGACGCCACCGGGCGCACCGAGGTGCCCGAACTGGTCGGCGTGCCGCGCGGTGCGCTGGTGCTGGTCAACGACGACGACCTCACCTACTGCTCGCTGCGCCTGGACGCCGATTCGCTCGACGTGGTCGTGCAGCGCGTCGGTGACATCGCCGACTCGCTGCCGCGCACGCTGGCCTGGTCGGCCGCCTGGGAGATGACCCGCCAGGCCGAGATGAAGGCCCGCGATTTCGTGGCGCTCGTGCAGCGCGGGATCGGCTCCGAGTCCGAGATCGGGGTGGTGCAGCGACTGCTCATGCAGGCCAACACCGCCATCTCGAGCTACGCCGATCCGGCGTGGGCAGAGCAGGAAGGCTGGGCGGCATACGCCGACCGGCTGCTCGAGCTGGCCCGTGCCGCCGAGTCGGGTTCGGACCATCAGCTCGCCTTCGTCAACGCGCTGACCGGGGCGAAGCTGGAATCGCGCCACGTCGAGGTGCTGGCGCGGCTCCTCGACGCCGACCCGGCGGCGGCCGGTCTGCCCGGTCTCACCGTCGACACCGACCTGCGCTGGCGCGTCATCACCGCGCTGGCCGCCGCGGGCCGGATCGACGCCGACGGTCCGGCCTCGCCGACCATCGACGCCGAACTGCAAGGCGACCCGACCGCGGCAGGTAAACGCCAGGCCGCCACCGCGGCCACCGCACGCCCGATCCCCGAGGTCAAGGCGCAGGCCTGGGACACGGTGATGGGCGACGACTCGGTGCCCAACATCACCGCCCGCGCCATCGTCGGCGGGTTCGCGCCGGCCGGTCAGGGTGCGGTGCTCGCACCGTATGTGGACAAGTACTTCGCCGAGATCCCCGCCGTCTGGGGCCGCCGCTCGAGCGAGGTCGCCCAGACCGTCGTGATCGGGCTGTACCCGCACTGGGCGATCAGCGAGGAAGCCGTCACCAAGGCCGACGAGTTCCTGGCAGGCGACCACCCACCCGCCCTGTACCGCCTGGTCTCCGAGGGCCGAGCGGGCATCGAACGCTCCTTGCGCGCACGGGAATTCGACGCCAAGTAGTTCGACCGAAGGGCCCGGTGCCGCGATTTCGCCACACCGGGCCCTTTCCCTGTCCGGAGCCCGCCCGAGGCCCGCGCCCGCGCTGGAGCTTCGGGCGACCGACCTTGCTGCTGTCAGCGGATCTGCTGGGGGCAGCAACGGCGGCGCCAGGGGGTGCGCGCGAGGCACCGTGGACCCATGGCACACGACGACAAGACCCCGATGTTCAGCTGGCGAGCCCGCGAACAACTGTTCGGCCGCCGAATCCTCGTCCTCGACGGCCCCCTCGACGACGACAACGGCACCCTGCTCATCACCCAACTACTCACCCTCGGCGCCCAGAGCCCCGAGGCCGGGATCTCGCTGTGGATCCACTCCCCCGGCGGCTCGGTGCCGTCGATGCTGGCGATCCGCGACGTGATGCGCCTCGTTCCGTGCGAGGTGTCCACCCTGGCGCTCGGATTGGCTTGCAGCGCAGGTCAATTCCTGCTCTCATCCGGTGCACCGGGAAAGCGGTACGCCCTGCCGCACGCCCGCGTCCTCATGCACCAGGGCTCGGCGGGCATCGGCGGTAGCGCGGTGGAGGTGGAGGTGCAGGCCGATGACCTGCGCTACACCGTCGACACCGTGCTGGGCCTCATCGCCGGCGACACCGGCCAGCCGTTCGACCGCGTCTACGAGGACTCGCTGCACGACCGCTGGTTCACCGCACCCCAGGCCCTCGAGTACGGGTTCATCGACCACATCGTCGAATCCTTCGATCAGGTCGTCCCGAACCGCCACCGCATCGGAATCACCGCATGAAACTATCTCCCGCACCGACAGCCGCCACTGATTGCGCACGCACACGGGTAACAGCACAACCGCCTGCCGCCGACACGATCCACGAGGCAGACGAATCAGGCAGAAATACACGGAGAGGCGGGCAGTGATCTCATGACCTACACGATTCCCAATGTGGTGTCGCAGCATCGCGGCGGCGGTGAGCGAATCACCGACATCTACTCGCACCTGCTCAGCGAACGCATCGTCTACCTCGGCACCCCCATCGACTCCGGCGTCGCCAACGCGCTCATCGCCCAGCTGCTGCACCTCGAATCCGACAGTCCCGGCCAGGCGATCAGCCTCTACATCAACTGCGAAGGCGGCGACCTGTCCGCCATGCTCGCCGTGTACGACACCATGCGCTTCATCAAGGCGCCGGTGCACACCACCTGTGTCGGCCAGGCGATCGCCGTCGGAGCCGTCCTGCTCGCCGGTGGCGCGGCCGGTCATCGCGCGATGCTCCCGCACACCCGAATCGTGTTGCACCAACCGGCGACTCGCGGCCAGGGCACCATCCCCGACCTGATCCTGCAAGCTGACGAGATCGTCCGGATGCGCGCGGCGATCGAGGCGATCCTGTCCAAGCACACGGGCCAGACCCCGGAAACCCTGCGCCGCGATACCGACCGCGACCGGGTGTTCACGGCCGAGACCGCGCTCGAGTACGGACTGGTCGATCAGGTCCTGCACGAGCGGGAGTGATCCCGGTCTACCCGCCGCTCACTGCTTTTCGATGCGGTCCAGGTAGACCCGCCGCACACTGTCGTCGACGCCGTTGATCGCGGCGTCGTCGTGCGCCACCTTGCGCAAGGCCCGCAATACCGGCTCCGGCACCAAACCGGACGCGTTCGCCATCAGTCCGACATAGCCGGGCACCGCGGTCTCGGCTGCCCGAGTCCTGACGGAGCGGACAACAGCGGCGGCGATGTCCTCGGGATCGACGGCGGGCAGGATGCCGTAGTCGATGCCGGAACTGAGTTCGGTACGCACCGCCGACGGCAGGACCGCGCTCACGCTGACACCGGTGCCATCCATTTCCAGCCTGGTAGCGGCGGTCAGGCCGACCACCGCGTACTTGCTGGCGTTGTACACGGCCAGGCCCTTGAGCGGGAACTTGCCCGCCAGCGAGGCGACGTTCACGACGTGACCGTAGCCGCGCTCGACCATCGCGGGCAGCGCCAGCCGCATGCCGTGGATGACGCCGAAGACGTTGACGTCCATCGTGAGCTGGTCGATCCGGTCGGACTGCTCCAGGAACGGGCCGTTCGGCATCACGCCGGCATTGTTCACCAGCACGTCGAGCGGGCCGCGCCACCGGGTGGTCGCCTGGAGAAACGCCGCGTAGGAACCCTTGTCGGTGACGTCGAGCACGTGGCCCATCGCGTGGTCGCCGAGTTCGGCGGCGGCCTGCACGGCCATGGCTTCGTCGAGGTCACCGAGCGCGACGTAGGCGCCCGCCTCGACGAACGCCCGGGCGGTGGCCAGCCCGATGCCGCGCGCGGCGCCGGTGATCGCGATCGTCGCGCCCGCGAGATCGATCCGTGGGTAGCTCATTGTGTGGCCTCTCGTCTGGTGGTCGATGTGTTTGTCGCGCAGCCGATGTCGCTCGACGGGCGTGCGATGGAAGCGCTCACGCGGACACCGTCACGTCGGTGATGGTGAAGTCCGCGGGGTCGAACGCACTGACCCGGGTGGTGAGCTCCCCGGTGGACCAGGGCCAGCTGAAACTGTTGCGGCCGTTGGCATCCATGTAATAGCTGTGGCAACCACCCGCGTTGTAGACGGTGCTCGCCAGCGCGGTTTGTACTTGGTCGACGTAGCGCGCCTGTACCTCGGGACGCACGTCCAGCGCCGCCCAGCCTTCGTGGCGGGCCCGCTCGATCGCCGAGACGAGGAAGGCGACCTGGGCTTCGAGGATGGCGAACGCCGACGAGTGGCCGGTGCCGAGGCTGGGGCCGAGCACGGTGAAAGCGTTGGGGAAACCGGTGGTGACGGTGCCGAGGTAGGCCTCGGGTGAGCCCTTCCAATGCTCGGCCAGCGTACGGCCGTCGGCGCCGCGCACGATGTCGGCCAGCGGGGTGTCGAGGATGTGGAAGCCGGTGCCGAGGATGACGGCGTCGACCTCGGCGGTGGTGCCGTCGGCGCCGACCACGGTGTTGCCACGGAATTCGGCGACCCCGGTGGCGTGCACGTCGACATTGCTCTTGGTCAGCGACTGGAGATAGCTGTTGGAGAACAGGATCCGCTTGCAGCCGAGCAGGTAGTCCGGCCGCAGCTTCGCCCGCAGCGCCGGATCACGCACCACGGCACGCAGATACGCCGAACCCACGGCCTGCACGGTCTGCATCAGCGGCCGTGGATGCCGGAACGCCACCCCGAGTCCTTCCATCAGCGCGTACTCGGTCGAGCGCAAGGCCTTGTGCGCGAACGGGAATCGGCGCATCACCTTCTTCTCGAAGCCGGGCACGCGGTGATCGAGTTTCGGCAGCACCCATTGCGCGGTGCGCTGGAACAGGTGCAGTTCGGCGACCTCGGGCTGGATCGCGGGCACGAACTGCACCGCGGACGCACCGGACCCGACCACCGCGACCCGCTTGCCACGCAGGTCGTAATCGTGGTTCCAGCGCGCGGAATGGAAGACCTCGCCGGGGAATTCGGCCAGACCCGGAATATCGGGCAGGCGTGGTTCGTTCCACGGACCCGCGGCCGACACGACGAAGCGCGCACTCAGCGGGCCCTCGCTGGTTTCCAGCCGCCACAGCTGCGCCGCCTCGTCGAACCGCGAACCGACCACTTCCACCCCGAAGCGGGTGTGTTCGGCCAGCCCGTGCTCGCGCGCCACCCGGTCGACGTAGTCGAGGATCTCGGGCTGGGTCGCGAACAGCCGCGACCACTCGCTGTTCGGCGCGAAGGAGAACGAGTACAGGCCGGACGGCACATCACAGGCACAGCCGGGATAGGTGTTGGCCCGCCACGTGCCGCCGAAGGTTGCGGCCTTCTCGACGATCACCACATCCTCGATCCCGGCCTCGATCAACTTGATCGCCGCGCAGATGCCGGAAACTCCCGCTCCGATCACAACAACTTCGTGCTGGCGGCTCATACGACTTCTCCTTCGAACGAAACGAGTGGTGCGCCGATCCCGACGCGCGAGCTGACGAAATCCGAGACCGGCGACCCGACAGCGAAGCAGCGCGCATCCGCCGGTGACCGAGTGGATCCAGGAGATCGGGTGCGGCGCCGCCGCTGAGCCGGGCGGATCATGCGGGCCGGTTCGCGAGTGTGGAAGCGCGCAGGGCGTCGGCGACCCGGGTGGCGGCGCTGCGACGGGCGGCGGCGATGGTGGCCGGGCGCCGCGCCGAATCCATGAAGTTCGGGCCCATGGCGGCGAGTTCCTCGGGACCCGGTTCGACGCGGATCACGCGGGTGCCCGCGGCGCGCAGCAGCGCGACTTCGCGATCGAGTCCGCGGGTCATCTGCGTACGGAGCAGGCGTTCGACCCGGTTCAGGCCGGTGGCCGGTGCGCCGCCCTCGGATGTCATCGGCGCGATGATCACCAGCTCATCGAGGTCGAGTGGCACAAGGAGATCGGCCGACACCGACGACACCGAACCGCCGTCGACGTAGTTCTTGCCCCCGATTCGCACGGGCGGGAACCAACCGGGAATGGCCCAGGACGCGGCGATCGCATCACCCAGATCGACCGCCTGCGCACCGGCGGCGACCGATCTGCCTGCCGTCGCGATGCGAGTGTCACCCGCTCCGAAGGCAACCCGCGCACCCGTTGCCGCGTCGGCGCCGACTATCCAGGTCGCGGGGTGGCGCACCCAGCCGCTCAGGTCGGCCAGCGCCTGACCGAAGGAACGCAACCAGTCGGCGTCGCCGCCGCCGCGCGGCAGGAGTCCGGCCAGCGCGGTGTAGGGCGAATTGGCACGCAGACCGGCGCCGACCAGGCCGAGGCCGGGGAATCCGAGTCTTGGGCGCGGCGGGAATTTGCCGGGGTCGACGGCGACATGACCGGCCAGGATCGGGTCGGCACCGGGAGCGGCGTCGAGTGCGGCGAGCAGGTCGGCGGGGGTACGCCCGGAGCCGAGGGTCGCCACGAGTTCCGCGCCCGCTGAGGTGCCGATCAGGACATCGGCGGTACGGGTGTCCCAGTTCAGCGCGCGTTCGACGGCGTCGAGGGCTACGGCGGTCCAGGCGAAGCCGAGCAGGCCACCACAGCCGATCGCTACGCCACGTCGTGTAGTCATATTTCGAATACTAACGGTATTTGAATTCCAGCGGTAGTCCATTTTGCTAAACTCCTGCACATGGCCAGGATGACGCGCAAGGAGTCGCACGCCCACACGCGTGAACGACTGGTCGAGACCGCCAAACGGCTGTTCATGGCCGACGGCTACAACGTGACCCCCTTGGAGAAGGTGGCCACGGAGGCCGGGTTCTCCAAGGGCGCGGTGTACTCCAACTTCGCGACCAAGCACGAATTGGGCCTGGCCGTGCTCGACGTCGTCCACGTGGAGCGCGCCCAGTCGCTCGTGGACGCGATGCTGGCGCACGACACCTTGACGGAGCGGATCGAAGGATTCGCGCGATGGGCCGACGAGAACATCGGCGATGTCGGCTGGACCGCGCTGGAAGTCGAGTTCGCGACGAGCACCCGGCACATGCCCGAGATCCGCACCGAACTCGCCGAGCGCCGACGCACCCTGACGGCAATGCTCGCCTCGGTGATCCAGACGCAGGCCGATCAACTCGGCCTAGAACTCCCACTTTCCGCCGAAGATGCGGCGCTGCAACTACTCTCGCTCGGAATCGGCCTCGGCGTACAGCGCGCGATCGACCCCGAACTCCCCGTCAGCGCGATCGTCGACCTACTCCGCAGCCAGATCGCCGCCGGCCGCACGAGCGCGGCAGTGGACGGCTGACCCCACCACGGCCTGGTGACGGCCTGATCAGGCGGCGAGCAGGACAGCGTTCGGGGCCGACGCGAGAGGAGCGGAGCTCGAGGGAGCGATCTGGCGTTGCCCGCCCAGCACGACCGCGCGTGTCGGCACGAGGGCGTGCCTGCGCATGGATTCGGCTACCTGCGCGACGAGATCGCCCAGCGAAGTACCGAGGGCGCCGGCCAGGGCGGCGATCATCTCGCTCGATGGCTCCTTGCGCCCGCGCTCGACCTCGGAGAGATATTGCGGCGAGATACCCGCCCGGCCCGCGGTATCGACGAGGGTGGAGCGCTGTTCCAGGCGCAGCGCGCGCAGCCGTTCACCCAGCGCCTCACGCCAGAGTGGTTCCGGCCGCGACTGCTGTTCGCCGCGTCCGCCTGGAATCACCCGCAACCCGCTGTGCTCGCCCATACTCCGAGCGTAGGGATCCCCGGACCGAAACACCCGGCTCTTCTGCTCTGGGCGTAACCAACGACCAAGGGGCCCGCCCTGATCTGGACTGAGCGGAGGGTGCGACGAAGGAGTACCCGGAGGGAGGGAAGATCAGGGGCCCGAAGGGCCCCGCTCGAGCGCGCCAGCGCTCCAAGAGTTCAGCGGGTGATGCCGAAGCGGGTGTCTGCCCAGCCGAGCGCGTCGGCGAAGGACGCGGAGACGATCTCGCTGTGGTCGACATCGTCGTACTTGCGGTAGTCGACCGACTCGCCTCGCCCCTGCTGTTCGGCGACCATCGCGTCCGTCGCCTGCAGCGGGACGGTGAGGTCGGAACGGCCTTGGAGGACGAGAACGGGGACGGTGAATCGCAGGCCGCTCGGGTCGTTGTCGTCGAGGACTCGCAGCAGCCCGGAGACATCGCCGTCGGCGGTGAACACGTCCTTCGCCGACAGGCCGCCCCACTTGCTCTTGTCGCGCAGCCCGCCGGTGCATTCGGAGTCGGCGACCGGCAGCAGCGACTGCGCCCGGCCGGTGAGGAATCGGGCGGGGTCCACATCGGTCACCGTCTGGGCGCCGCGAACCAGCAGCGGCAGGTATACCGACACCTCGCCCGTACCCAGCTTGCCCAGCGGATTCGACGCCGCCCACTTCGCCATCCGCACCTGTTCGCCCAGGTGCGAGGCGGGCGCCAGCGCGATGGCGCCGAGCAGCGGCGTGTTCGGCGTCCATCCCGCGGCGTCGACGGCGGCGAACAGGGCCGCGTGTCCACCTTGCGAATGCCCCATCGCCACCCAGCGCGAACCGACCGTCTTGTCGATTTCCCTTGCCGCCGTGGCGATATCGGCCATCGCGCGTTGTTCGGTCTCGCCGATCATGTACCCGTGACCGCCCGGTGTCCCCAAACCCTGATAGTCGGTCCTGGCCACCGCGTACCCCTTGGCCACCCAGCGAGCCTGTTCGTCCCTGCTCGGGGATGAGCCTTCGGATCGCGAGGCCGCGCAGACGTCGGCGACCCCGGTGCTACCCGGCCCCCAGGAGATGAGCGGCCAACCACCCGCGGGCGCCACGCCTTCGGGCACCGCGAGTGTTCCCGATACCGCGACGGGTTTCTCCTGTGCGTCCAGTGACCGGTACAGCGTCAGGAAGTTGCGAGCACCCGGCACCGCCTGCGCACCGGTGAGCGGCTGCGCGCGGATCACCGAACCACGCTGTCCCGGAATCGATTCCGCGCTGGGGTTGTAGAACGCGGAAAGCGGTGCGGCCGCGGCGAATTCGGCGGGCCTGCTGTCCTGGGCGCAGGCCGGCGCGGACAGCGCCAGGCAACCCGCTGCGATCACCCGAGCAATACGTGCGTGCAAGTTTCCCCCGATACGCCGACGGCCCATGACGTGGCCGATAAACCGCCGACCAGGTTACTCGATGCCGTCCGGACGGCCGGGCGCCCCACGACCCCCAGCCGTCCACCCGTACTCAGCCCAGCACCCGGCCGAGGAAGTCGCGGATCAGCGCGGCGATCTCGGGTCCGTGCGTCTCCAGCGCGAAATGGCCCGCGTCGAGCAGGTGCAGTTCGGCGTCGGGCAGGTCACGCAGATAGGCGCGGGCACCGTCGGCACCGAAGATCTCGTCGTGGGCACCCCAGGCGATGAGCGTCGGCGGCCGATGCTCGGCGAAATACTGCTGGAAGGCCGGGTAACCGTCGAGGTTGTTCTTGTAATCGAAGAACAGCTGCAGCTGGATCTCCTTGTTGCCGGGACGGTCGAGGTAGGCCTGATCGAGGGTCCACGCATCCGGGCTGACCAGTGCGAGCCGGTCGGCCGGAACGCCGTGCGTGTACTGCCATTTCGTCGCGTCGAGCTCGAGCAGCTTGCGCACTTCGGGCTCATGGGTCGCGCGGTCGTTCGCATGCGCGAACAACACGTCCCAGAACGGAGTGAAGCCGTCGAGGTAGGCGTTGCCGTTTTGGGTGATGATCGCGGTGACCCGCTCCGGATTGCGCGAGGCGATGCGCAGGCCGATGGGGCGCCGTAGTCCTGGATGTAGAGCGCGAAACGGTCGATGCCGAGGGTGTCGAGCAGTTCCAGGGTGATCTCGGTGAGCGTGTCGAAGCTGTAGTCGAATTCGTCGACCGCCGGCATCGCCGACTGGCCGAAGCCGAGGTGATCGGGTGCGATCACGTGGTAGTCGTCGGCCAGTGCGGGAATCAGGTTGCGAAACATGGCCGAGCTGGACGGGAAGCCGTGCAGCAGAAGCAGAGTCGGCTTGCCCGAGTCGCCGGCTTCGCGGTAGAAGACCGACCGGCCCTGGATCTCGACGGTGTGGTGGCTTACCTGGTTCATCGTGGATCTCTTTCTGTGTGGGTGATACTCGCGCCGAGCCCGGGAAGCTCGGCCGGGCGGGATTCAGACGGTGACCGGTGCGCGACGGCGAACCGGGGAGATCAGGCCGACGGCAACGACGGTGAATACCAGGCCGAGGGCGAAGTAGCCGCGATAGCTGTCGGTGAGGGCGTGCACGACGGTGGCCTCGCCGAGCCCGGCGGCGGCGGCGAGTTGGTGGATCACCCACGCGGGCGCCAGCGTGCGGCCCATCCGCGCGGGGTCGAGACCATGCGACAGGATGGCCATGGTCAGCGGGATGACGGGGAACGAGGCGATACCGAACAGCACCGCGACCACGACCAGCACCGCGGGCCCCGGCACGAGCACCGCGGGCAGCAAGGCTGCGAGGCGCACCGAATACAGCACCCGCAGTAGTGATTCCGGTGGGTAGTGCCGCAGCAGCCGCACCATCGCGGCCGAGGTCAGCCCGGCCGCCAGCGCGGCCAGCGCCACGAGCCTGCCCGCACCGGCCACCGACCAGCCCTGCTCCACCGCGTGTTTCGGCAGCATCAACACGACCACGTACAGGGTCGCCGCGTGGAAACCGAAGGACACCAGCACTTTCCATCGGTCCGCCAGCGATTCGCGGGCGCCTGCGCTGGTCGTCGCCCGCTGATCGGCGGGCAGCAGTAGCCACAGCACGGCGGTCGAAGCCAGTCCGATCGCGCCGAGCAACGCGAAGGTGCCGCGCACACCGATCGGATCGAACAGCGCGGTCGCCGCCCACGGCGTGATCAGCTGGCCGAGGTTGATGCCGATCGCGGCGCGTGCCATGGCCGGTCCTACCTGCGGACCGTGTGCCCGCCCGAGCAGGGTGGTCACGGTGAGGGTCGACGACGACGCGAACCCCAATCCGCCGAGCACCATGTAGGCCGCGACGAACTGCCAGGTCTCGGTCACCGTCGCCAGCACCAGATAGCTGCTAGAGATCAGCGTGAGCCCGCCGATCAGCACGAGCTTGGGCCCGAGGAGATCGAGCAGCCTGCCGATACCCTGCTGCGCCAGGCCGGTGACCGTGGTGCCCAGCGCGGCGGCCACGGCCAGCGCCGTCGCCGACACCCCGTACGACGCGGCCGTCGGCGCGAAGAACACACCCATCGTGAAGTTGAGCCCGAACGAGACGGTCATCGCCGTCAGCCCCACCCAGGCAAGATGCTCACGTCGCATGTCCATCAGTTCCTAACTGCCTATTGCCATTTGAATGGTTACAACAGGCGAATGTCCGGCCCCATTCCCTTCTCGGGAAGTCGGTCCAGACGAATACTCTCGACTGTGCTGCGGCGGATGCGCGGGGCCACTCGAACGGCGCTCACGCCCGTCCATGTCGCGCTCAGCCAGCGCGGCCGCCGCCCGAGGCGCCTGCTTCGCCCTCAGCCCCCGCACCTTCCAGCGGCGCCTCGCCGAAGCGGGCACCACCTGGCGCGACGCCGCCCGCCGCGACCGCGCCGAACGGCCCCTGCGCGACTCCGACATCCCCGTGCAGTCGATCGCCGCCCAGCTCGGCTACACCGATGCCCGCACCCTGTGCCGCGCGTTCCGCCGCTGGAACGGCCAGTCCCCCGACATCTTTCGCCGCACGCCCGGCGCGTGACACACGAACGGCGCGTTCACCATGAGGTGAACGCGCCGTCCGGAGGAGAACGAACTAGCGGCCGATCGCGGCGGCCATCACGCGGGTGGCCGAGATCAGGCCGTCGATCAAGTTGCCCTGACGGAACGAGGCCAGCGCGGCGGTGACGCCGAGCTGGCAGATGCGGTCGTTGGCGCGCTCGGCCACATTCGCACCGGAACGGACCTCGATCGCGCCCTGGTTCGGGGACACGGCGATGAGCACCGAATCGGCCGACTCCGGGGTGTTCGGCAGAATCGCGTCGGCACCGGCCGCCGGATCGGAGCCGAGGTCACCGAGGTAGATGTTGAAGCGGACCTTGGTGGCGCGGGTCGCCTCGGTGAGCGCGTTGTCGAGGGAGATGCGTTCACGATCGGTGAACGGCACCTCGTCGAACACGGTGCCGGGCTCGTGCACGCCGGACACCCGGCCGCTGCTGGTGAGGGCGAACCCGTGCGGCAGGTCGGCCTCGACCACCGCGGGCCAATTAGAACTTGCCACTTGCCCGGCCTCCGATCAGCTCCGCATGCGCGGTTTCGAGAGCCGCATGACTGCCATGCGGCTCGGCGGTGTGGTGCCCCGCCGCGGCGGTCACCTCATCGGTAGCACTCCACAGCACCGGCCGGTGGGTCCACTTCTGCCCGAGTGCGAAGTGGGCCGGCTTCTCACCGGGGAATGGCTTACCGAGATAGGACAAACCCGCGATCGCGAAGTAGATCGCGGCCGGGATGCCGACGAAGATCAGCACTGTCTCGAGAATGCTCACGCACCAACGGTAGACGATGCTGTGTAGTAGTTCATCCTCCGGCTGGCAGTTCCCGCACCGCGTGTCCGGCGGTGCTACACCAACCAGGCCGCCGCGTTCGGTGGCAACCGGTCGTCGGCGACCGGAGCGCTCGACAACAGCACCTCCCCCGGCGGCAACTGGATCGGGCCGTCCGAGGCGTTGAGCACGCAGATCAACCCGCCCGGCCGACGGAAAGCGAGGCAGCCGTCGGGACTGCCGTACCACTCGATCCGCTGGCCCGCGAACTCCGGCCGGGTGGCGCGCAGGTCGATCGCCAGCCGGTACAGCGACAGCGTCGAGTGCAGGGTTTCCAGCTGCGCCTCGACGGTGCGGTCGGCCCAGGCGGCCGGGATCGGCAACCACGGCGTACCCACGGTGAAACCGAACGGCGTGGTCGGGCCCTCCCACGGCATCGGGACCCGGCAACCGTCACGACCACGTTCCGTGTGGCCCGTGCGCTCCCACACCGGATCCTGCAAGACCTCCTCGGGCAGGTCGTCGACGTTGGGCAGAGCCAATTCGGCGCCGTTGTAGATGAACACCGCACCGGGAAGGGCGAGTTCGACCATCATCATCGCCCGCGCCCGCGCGACGCCGGCCTTGCCACCGCCGTAGCGGGTCACCTCCCGTTCGATGTCGTGATTGGACAGCGTCCAGGTGGGCGGGGCGCCCGCGTCGGCGACCGCGTCGAGGGAGTGTGTGATCGCGTCATGGACGCCCTGCGCGGTGAAGGGAGTTTCGGCGAGGCGGAAGTTGAACGCCAGGTGCAGCTCGTCGGGACGGACGTATTCGCCGAAGCGGACGTTGTCGTCGACCCACACCTCGCCGATCGACACCGCGTGCGGGTAGTCGTCGAGCACCGTGCGGATGCGGCGGTGAATGGCGTGCACGCCCGGGTTGTTGAAGCGGGGATCGTCGTCGTCGTGGACGAGCATCTTGGTCTCGACCCGGTCCATGTCGGGCAGGCCCTCGGGTTTGGCCATCCCGTGGGCGACATCGAGGCGGAACCCGTCGACGCCACGGTCGAGCCAGAAGCGCAGGGTCTTCTCGAAATCGTCGGCGACCTCGGGGTTGTCCCAGTTCAGGTCGGGTTGTTCGGGCGCGAAGATGTGCAGGTACCACTGTCCTGGAGAGCCGTCGGGTTCGGTGATCCTGGTCCAGGCGGGGCCGCCGAAAATGCTCGGCCAGTTGTTGGGTGGCTCATCCCCGTCCTTGCCGCGACCGTCCCGAAAGAGGTAGCGAGCCCGTTCCGGGCTGCCCGGAGCAGCCTCCAGCGCCTCGGCGAACCACGCGTGTTCGATGCTGGTGTGGTTGGGCACCAGATCCATCGTCACTTTGATCTCGCGGTCGTGCGCCTCGGCGATCAACTCGTCCAGCGCCCCCAGCCCGCCGAAGAGCGGGTCGATGTCGCGCGGATCGGACACGTCGTAACCACCGTCGGCCTGTGGTGACCGCATCACCGGACAGATCCACAGCGCGTCGACGCCCAATAGCTCCAGGTATCCCATCTTCTCGCGCACCCCGCCCAGGTCGCCGACACCGTCACCATCGGAGTCGGCGAACGAACGCGGATAGACCTGATAGAACACGGCGGTTTTCCACCACGGAGCGGTGCTTGCTTCCCCCGGCACCGGCGAGGCAGGTGTCTGTGTCACACCCGCAATATTGCCAAAGATCGCCCGCAATATTCAGGCGGGGCGAGACTTTCTGCGAATCCGGCAAATCACCAGCGTTCGCCACGCCGCGGCGAAACATCGTGGTAAAGGGCGGCATCGACGCGAAACCGGGCGGCCATCCGCTGGTTATCAGCGAACGGCGGGCACCCGTAAGGCTCGAGTGCGCCCCAATAGGGCTCTCGTCCCGCTACGGAGCGTTTTGCAGGGAGGCCGCTGCCATCTGGAAGTAGTCCAGCAGGGCTTTGCGGTGTTCGTCGTCCAGGATCGACGGTTCGATCTCACCGACCGCGATCCGCATGCATCGCATCCAGGCGTCGCGCTCGAGCGGCCCGATGACGAACGGATTGTGGCGCATGCGCAGCCGCGGGTGCCCGCGCTCGTCGGAGTAGGTGCGCGGCCCGCCCCAGTACTGTTCGAGGAACATCCGGAACCGGCGCTCGGCCGGACCCAGGTCCTCCTCCGGGTACAGCGGGCGCAGGATCTCGTCGGCCGCGACCTCGCGATAGAACACCGACACCAGACGGCGAAACGTCTCCGCGCCGCCCACGGCTTCGTAGAAGGAGGTCGTTGTCTGCTCACCGGAAGTCACGCGCTCCATTGTGCCCCGATCACCACGGTCACGAACGCGCTGCCCTTCAACCACAGTTCATCCGGAAGTTTGAAAAATAGCCGTGCAATACCGCCGGAACCATGGTCAACTGGGGTCAGTATCGGCCCCAGATACCACATGATCCTGCCAATCATGAAATTGAGGTCACGAGGATGAAGCAGCGACCGAGCGCCCGTTCACACGAGGCGCGCACGCACCGACAACTCCAGCCCGCCGACGTCCACAATCGTGGCTCGGGGGCTGTTCCGCTGCATATCCTGTCCGATCACCATCCGGGCGCACACGGTCTTCACGACCTGCCGCATCTCCCCGCGCCTCTGCACCTCGCCGGAGACCACGACGCCGCCGCGTGGCGCAAACGCCGGGTCCTCCTCCTCAACGCCACCTACGAGCCGCTCACCGCGCTGTCCGCGCGTCGCGCTGTCGTGCTGCTGATCTGCGCCAAAGCAGACGCCGTTCACGACAATCCCGAAGGACCGGTCCTGCATTCCGCGGGCTCCGAAGTGGCGATTCCGTCCGTCATCCGCCTGCGCACCTACGTGCGGGTGCCCTACCGCGCCCGCGTGCCGATGACCCGCGCCGCGCTCATGCATCGAGACCACTACCGATGCGGGTACTGCGGCGGCAAGGCCGAGACCATCGACCACGTGATCCCCCGCAGTCGCGGCGGCGAGCACTCGTGGGAGAACTGCGTCGCCAGCTGCGCCCCCTGCAATCACCGCAAGGCCGACAAGATGCTGGCCGACCTGGGCTGGCACCTGCGCCACCCGCTGGTCTCGCCCAAGGGCCCGCATTGGCGGTTGCTGTCCACCACCGCCGATCTGGATCCGATCTGGTTGCAGTACCTCGGCGAAGGGGCCGCCTGATAGGCACAGCCGCGCATGGCCGGAACGCAGGCGAGCTACGCCTGACCAGCGCTCGATCAGCTCAGGCGCTCTCGATGACCATCGTCGCCCACGTTCCCGGCTCGAGCGCTTCGAAGATGTGAGGGAGATCGCCCAGGTAGCGGATGTAGTCGCCGGGGCGCATCTCCACGGGCTCGTCCGCCGGGCCCGCCATGGCGCGGCCCGCCGCCAGGACGACATGCTCGACGACGCCCGGGCTGTGCGGATCCGAGCGACGCGTGTGGCCGGGTTCGGCCGCGATGCGGTACACATCACAGCGCGTGTGTGACTGGCCCGCTGCGAGCAATGTCACCCGATAGTCGGCGTCGGCCGAGGGGACGGGTGCGCCCTCGTCGGCGCGAATCACCTGAACATTGGCCCGCGGCGGATCGAGCAGCCGGGAGAACGGCATTTCGAGGGCGACGCACAGCGCCCACAGGGTTTCCAGGCTGGGGTTGCCGGTGCCCGATTCCAGTTGCGACAGTGTGGATTTCGCGACACCCGCCCGATGAGCGACCTCGGTGAGCGAGAGGCCGGCGCGGGCGCGCTCACGACGCAGCGCCGCGGCGATCACCGCCTGGGGCGGTCCGACGACGGGGTCCTGCCGGTCCATCTACGCCTCCTGAGGGCTGGCGATACCGCGTTGACTTTACCCACCCCGTGCGTTCAATATAAACAACATGCGTTCGATTTGGCGAACACTCGACCGGAGAACCGTGGCTGCCGTAGCCGCGGCGTGCCTTGCCGTCGGCCTGTTCGGAGTGTCCTATGGCGCGTCGACGATCGCGGCCGGGTTCCCGATGTGGATGCCGATCGTGATGGCGGTCACGGTGCTGGCAGGCGGCTCGGAATTGCTGTTCTTCGGGATCGTCGCGGCCGGCGGTAGTCCGCTGGCGGCGGTGGTGGCCGGACTGCTGCTCAACGCGCGCCACCTGCCGTACGGGTTGTCGGCGCCCGAGGTGTTCGGGCGCGGCTGGAAGCGCGCGCTCGGCATCCACGTCCTCAACGACGAGTCGGTCGCCTTCGCCACGGCCCCCGGTGATCAGGAACGCAAACGCGCCGCGTACTGGGCCTGCGGCATCGGCGTCGCACTGTGCTGGCCGCTGGGCGCCACCCTCGGCGCGGCACTGGGTTCGCTCGTACCCGATACCTCGGCGCTCGGCCTGGACGCGGTGTTCCCGGTGATCCTGCTCGCGCTGATCCTGCCCGCCCTGCGCGACCGGGCAACATTGCGGCCGGTACTGGTCGGTGCCGGGTTGGCGGTAGCGGTCGCACCGTTCGTGCCTGCCGGGCTCCCGGTGCTGATCGCCCTGGGCGGACTGGTCTTCGCTCTACGCCCACCGACCCCCACCGGCGAACCGGTGGCGGCATGAACGCGCCGTATCTGCTGCCCGCCATGTTGGCGCTCGCCGTGGGAACCTACGCACTGCGATGGACCGGCCCCGCGATGCGCCATCGGCTGCGGCTGTCCCCCCGGGCAATCCACCTCCTGGACACCGGCGCCCTCATTCTGCTCGCCGCGCTGGTAGCAACAGCCACGCTGCCGACCGGCTCCGGCCACCTCGGCGTCGCCCTACCCGCCGGTGTCGGCGTGGGCGGAGTCCTCGCGTGGCGGCGCGCCCCTCTACTCGTCACCGTGTTGGCAGCAGCCACGACAACGGCTCTGCTACGCCTCGTCGGCGTGCACTGACTCACTGCAAACCACGCTGCGCCACGACGGCACCCTTAGCCCGCCCCGCGACCCCTCGGGTGCGGAGTTACCGCACCCGAGACCCTGATCCGCCCAACTCAACTGGGCGACAACGGAATCCCGCCACCCAATCGCCGCGCGACAGACCCGTACCGAGCATCCAACCGCAACCACGTCCGAGTAGCCCGCACCCGCACCAGCTCCGACGGCTGAATCCGACGCGACTCCGCCTTCTCCCCCGCATGCGGAATGAAATCCATCGCAGTGAGCGCGAAGACAACGCGCATCGGCACCTGCACCTCGAGATCACCGGTCCCGGTAACCGTAAGAACCGACTGGTCGAGAAGCGACGCGGGCGGCCCTTTGGGACCGCCGTGTTCGCGCGCCACATCCGCGCCACGTTCGGCCAGCTCCACCAGGGTGCGCGCCGGAACGTCATCCACATGCGAGAAGCCGTCGGTCGGCGGAAGGGCACCGCGCCAGGCGGAGTCCATCGAGTAACCGAGGTCGATCGGATGGCCGGTACCCAGTCCCGCGAGCACCGTGTCCGCACCGACGGTGACATCGTCGACACCGAGTTCCGCGGTGATCGTGCGCACCGCCAGCGTCTCGAACCCCGTTGCCACCCACGCGGATACGAGACTGGAACCACGCCGCCGCAATCGGACGACAGCGGCCGGGTCCAGCCGGAGGGCGCGACCGAGGAAGGTGGCCAGGTTTTCGCGTTCGGCCGGGTCGGGCGTGTGGAGCACCCGTTGTTCGGAGGAGCTCACGTAATCAGGCCCGCCACAGTGCCAGGTAGCCGCGCTCGGACTCGCTGAGCCTGCGCAGCCGCTGGGTGTCGATGTCGAACGCGGCGAGCTGGGTGGTCGCGATCACCGCGGGCGGCGAATCGGGAGCCGCGCCGTTGGCCCGCACCTCGTAACCGATGGTGAAATCGACCGCGCGCAATTGCTTGACCCACATGGCGATGTCGAGCGGGGTGTCCTCGTGCCGCAACTGTCCGCGGTACTTCACATGCAGGTCGACCAGCACACACCCCTGCCGCCCCATCGACGCCGTCGGCTTGTCGTCGTCGAACAGCCACGGAATCCGCGCCTCTTCCAGCAGGGTCACCATCCGAGCGTGGTTGACGTGCTGGAACACGTCCATATCCGACCAGCGGATCTCGACCTTCGCGTGAAAACGCTGCGGCAACACCAGCTCCGGTGCGGGCGTGCCGGTGTTGCCGTTCGGCGAACTCGTCACCGTGGTACCTCCGATTGGGCGCCCACCCCGCTCACCATGCTCCGCACCTGTCGCGCGGCAACCGACAGTGTGGCGAGGTCGTGGGTCCCGGACTCGAACAGCTCCGACAGGGCCGCGCGCGCACGGCCCAGCCTGGACTGGTTCTTCGACTCCCAGTATGCAATTTTTTCGTCGGGAGTTTCCTCCGGGTCACCCGCGGACAGCACATCGAGGGTGAGCGAGCGCAACGAACCGTACATGTCGTCGCGCAGAGCGAGCCGGGCCAGCGCGTGCCAGCGATCGCCGCGTTCGAGATGGCTCACCGCCTCGAGCAGCCAGTCGATCTTGAGATGGTCGTTGAGCGCGTAGTACAGGGCGCCCACCTCGGCGCCGTCGCGATCGGTGATGTCGGCGATGTCGACGATGTCGAGCAGCGGGAACAACCCGAGCAGCCCGAACACCTCGGTGGCCAGGTCGGTCGGCGCACCGCGGGCGATCAGCTCGGCGGCGCCCTGGGTGAGGGAGGTGACATGGTGCCCGCGCAACCAGCCCGGCACCTGCGGCGCCAATTCCTGGACCCGGCGGTGATAGCGGTTGATCTCGGCGCCGACCGCGATCGGCTGCGGCCGGTTGCTCAGCAGCCAGCGCGATGCGCGGTCCAGCGTCCGCTTGGATTCCAATTCGAGCAGGTCACAGACTCCGGCGGCCGCGTCGGCGCCGCGGATGCGCGACCACACGTCATGGAGCTGGAAGATCTCGGTGGCCGCGGCGAACGCACGCACCGTATCGGTGGTGGTGGCGCCGACCTCTTCGTTGAGGCGGTGGGCGTAGGTGATGCCGCCGTAGTCGACGACCTCGTTGACGATCATCGTGGTGACGATCTCGCGGCGCAGCCGGTGCTTCTTGATGGCGGCGCCGAACTGCTCCCGCAGCGGCGTCGGGAAGTACAGGGGCAGTTTCCTCGCGAAGTAGGCGCTGTCGGGCAGGTCGGTGTCGAGCAGGTCGGCCTTGAGGCCGAGCTTCACGTGCGCGAGCAGGTTGGCCAGCTCGGGTGAGGCGAGCCCGGCGCCCTCCTCGCCACGGCGAGCCAGCTCGGCGGTCGACGGCAGCGCTTCGAGCTCCCGGTCGAGGCCACGTCGCTGTTCGAGGTCGGCGATCACACGACCGTGCACATTGAGCATCTGGGGCGCGTCGGTGCGGGCGATACCGATCAAGGTGTTCTGATCGACGTTGTCGTGCAACACCATTCGAGCGACCTCGTCGGTCATCGAGGCCAGCAGCGGATTGCGGTCGGCGGGCGCGAGACCGCCCGCGCTGACCACACCGTCGAGCAGGACCTTGATATTGACCTCATGGTCGGAGCAGTCGACGCCCGCGGAGTTGTCGAGTGCGTCGGTGTTCATCTTGCCGCCCGCACGGCAGAACTCGATCCGGCCGAGCGCGGTGGCCCCCAGGTTGCCACCTTCGCCGATCACCTTGACCCGCAATTGGTTTCCGTCGACGCGCACCGCGTCGTTGGACTTGTCACCCACCTCGGCGTTGGATTCGGTGCTCGCCTTCACATAGGTGCCGATGCCGCCGTTCCACAGCAACTGCACCGGTGCGAGCAGGATCGCGCGCACCAACTCCGGCGGCGAGAGCGTCTGCACCGAGTCGGGCAGGCCGAGCGCCGTCCGTGCCTGCGGCGAGATCGGCACCGACTTCACGGTCCGTTCGAACACGCCGCCGCCCTCGCTGATCAGGCTCCGGTCGTAGTCGGCCCACGAGGATCGCGGCAGCGCGAACAAGCGCTCACGTTCGGCGAAGGAGCTCGACGCGTCGGGGTTCGGGTCGAGGAAGATGTGCCGGTGGTCGAACGCGGCGACCAGCCGGATGTGCGGCGAGAGCAGCATGCCGTTGCCGAATACGTCACCGCTCATGTCGCCGACGCCGACCACGGTGAATTCCTGGCTCTGGGTGTCGATGTCCATCTCACGGAAGTGGCGTTTGACCGCTTCCCACGCCCCCTTTGCGGTGATGCCCATCGCCTTGTGGTCGTAGCCCGCCGAGCCGCCCGAGGCGAAGGCGTCGCCGAGCCAGAAGCCGTAGCGGGTGGCCACATCGTTGGCGATATCGGAGAAGCTGGCGGTGCCTTTGTCGGCGGCGACCACCAGGTAGGTGTCGTCGCCGTCGCGGCGGACCACCCGATCGGGCGGCAGCACCGCGCCGGTGGCCAGGTCGACGTTGTCGGTGACGTCGAGCAACCCGGAGATGAAGGTGCGGTAGCAGGCGACGCCCTCGGCGATACTCGCCTGGCGGTCGACGGCCGGGTCACCGATCGGGGCGGGCGGACGCTTCACCACGAAACCGCCCTTGGCGCCGACGGGCACGATCACCGCGTTCTTCACCGCCTGCGCCTTCACCAGCCCGAGGATCTCGGTGCGGAAGTCCTCGAGCCGGTCGGACCAGCGCAGGCCGCCACGCGCTACCGAGCCGAACCGCAGGTGCACGCCCTCGACCCGCGGCGAGTACACGAAGATCTCGAATTGCGGTCGCGGCTTGGGCAATTCGGCGATCTCGCGCGGCTCGAGCTTCAGTGCCAGGTAGTCGCGTGGGCGACCTTCGTCGTCGAGAACATAGTTGTTGGTTCGCAGCGTGGCTTTGATCAGGCCGAGGATGGCACGCAGGATGCGGTCGGCGTCCATGCTGACCACCTCGTCGATCCCGGCCCGCACCCGGGTCTCGAGCTCGACGGCGGCCTCGGCGGAGACGATGGCCGGATCGAAGCGGGCGGCGAACAGGTCGACGAAATCGCGCGCGACCTCCGGATGGGCCAGCAGCACACGGGCGATATTGACCTGGGAGTACGGGAATCCGGCCTGCTGCAGGTATTTCGCGTACGCGCGCAGGATCGCGACCGACCGCCACGGCAGGCCGGCACGCAGCACGAGTTCGTTGAGACCGTCGGCTTCGGCCCGGTCGTACCAGACCGCCTCGAAGGCGTCGGTGAACCGGGTACGCAGGGCGTCGAGCTGGCCGGGGGCCTCGAGCAGTGCGGCGTCGAGATCGCCGCCCAGTGCGTTGCGCAGCAGCTCCGGGCGAGCCTGCAAACCGAAATCGTAGATCCAGCGCTCGGTGCCGCCTTCGTGTTCGAGCTGGTAGGGCCGTTCGTCGACCACCTCGACACCCAGGCTCTGCAAGACCGGGAGGACCTGGCTCAGCGAGACACCGGAACCGGCGATGTAGAGGCTGAAGCGCCACGAACCGGGCTCCGCTTCGGGCCTGCGGTAGAGGTGCTGCCTGATGCCGCCTTCGGTGAGTCGCTCGAGACGCACGATGTCGGCCAGCGCGCGGGCGGGCGCGAAGTCCTCTTTGTAGCTTTCGGGCAGCGCCTCCGAATACCGTTTGACCACAGCGGGATCGAGCACGGTAGAGGAGGCGACCGCATCACCGATCCGGTCGTCCCAGGTGTGGCTGGCGGCGTTGAGCAGGCCCTGCAAACGCAGCCGGTTGTCCTCGGAGGTGTCGGGGCCTGCCTCGCCGGTGGCCTCGGCGGGCATCATCACCGTGAAATACACACTGGCGAGCTCACTTTCGCTCACCCGCGCCGAGTAGTCGATATCCACGCCACCGAGTTCGGCGACCAGGATCTCCTGCATCTCCAGGCGTACAGCGGTGGTGTAACGATCGCGCGGCAAATACACCATGCAGGCCACGAAGCGGCCGTAGCCGTCGCTGCGCAGGAAGAGCCGGACCTGCCTGCGCAGGCCGACGCCGAGGACCGCGACGGCGGTGCGGCGCATGGTTTCGGTGTCGGCCGAGAACAGTTCGGTGCGCGGGAACGACTCGATCACCTCGAGCATCGCCTGCCCGGAGAAGGAGTCCTTGTCGAACCCGGCGCCCTCGATCGCGGTCCGCACCCGGCGATTGATCACCGGGATGTCGAGCACGTTCTCGTGCACCGCGCTGACGGTGAACACGCCGATGAACAGGTGCACCCCCACCTCGGCGCCCGTCTCGTCGACATCGGCGACACCGACGAAGTACGGGTACACCGAGCGGTGCACGGTCGCGCGCACCAGGCCCTGGGTGAGCAGCAGCAACGGGCGGTCTTCGCCGTTGATGGGCACTTTGAAATCGGTGCCGACATCGGGCCGGAGCACACCCAGGCTCGCACCGGGCACCACGGTCGAGACCGTGTGGCCGTCCTCGACGCCGCGCCGGTAGCGGGCATACCCCAGCAGGGTGAAGTTGCCCGCGGCCAGCCACCGCAGCAGCTGGGCGCAATCGGCCACATCGACAGCGGGGAACGGCGTGGAGCCCTGGGCGGAGGACCGGTCGAGCGCGTCGGCCAGCGAGCTCTGCACCGCGGCCATGGCCTCGGTGTCGTCGATCACCTGGCGGACATCGTCGATCACCTCGGGCATGGTGCGTTCGATGTGATCGAGCTGGGCCCGGCCGGTCGACGGGTGCAGCTGCAGGTGCATCCACGATTCGGTCAGCCCGGTCGCGCCGTGGCCGTCCACCTCGTGCGCCGCGGCGCCGGTGAGGTGGCCCTCCTCGTCGCGGATGACCTCGAAGATCGGGTGGATCACCTCGGAGACGCTCACCTGCATCCGGCCCAGCGCCGCGGTGATCGACTCCACCAGCAGCGGCATGTCGTCGGTGACGACCTGCACCGCGGCACCCATCCCGGTCCCGTCGTCGGGATGGTGCACCCGCACGCTGGCCTTACCCGGCATCCGCACGGCGGCCAATTCCATGTGGTGCCGGAAGATCTGGGTGATTCCGGGGATCGGGAAGTCCACGTCACCGGCATCGACGTGTCGGAAATACGCCTCCTCGAGGGTCGCGAGATCGCCGCGCAAGCTCTGCGGCATTCCCGCGGCCCACGCCGCGCTGGAGATTTCCGACGAGACCGTCATCGTTTAGCCCACTCCCATGGATTGTGGTTCGCTTCGATTTCGCAACGCAGGTGACGCATTTTCGAGACTAGCTCCGGGTACTCGAACACGCTGAGGGAATTCGGGCTTGCCGCGCCGGTAACTTGAAGAATGCTGGGTGAACGCCAGGGAGCACCGATCGGCACAACGCCGACGGCCCGGCGGAGCGACCGTTCACAGATCGTTCCACCGGGCCGTCGAGCGGGCCGCGCGTATCAGTCGCGCGTCAGCTTGCGGTGCGTAACACGGTGCGGGCGAGCGGCTTCGGCGCCCAGGCGCTCGATCTTGTTCGCCTCGTACGCCTCGAAGTTGCCCTCGAACCAGTACCACTTGGCGTCATTGTCGCTGTCACCCTCCCACGCCAGGATGTGGGTGCAGGTGCGATCGAGGAACCACCGGTCGTGGGAGATCACGACGGCACAGCCGGGGAACTGATCGAGCGCGTTCTCGAGCGAACTGAGGGTTTCGACGTCGAGGTCGTTGGTCGGTTCGTCGAGCAGGATCAGGTTGCCACCCTCCTTGAGGGTCAGCGCCAGGTTCAGGCGGTTGCGCTCACCACCGGAGAGCACACCCGCCGGCTTCTGCTGGTCCGGCCCCTTGAAGCCGAACGCGCTGACGTAGGCGCGCGAGGGCATCTCCTGGTTGCCGACCTGGATGAAGTCCAGACCTTCGGAGACGACCTGCCAGACGTTCTTCTTCGGGTCGATGCCGCCGCGGTTCTGGTCGACATAGCTCAGCTTGACCGTCTCGCCGACCTTCACCTCACCGCTGTCGGGTGATTCGAGACCGACGATGGTCTTGAACAACGTCGTCTTACCGACACCGTTGGGTCCGATGACGCCGACGATACCGTTGCGCGGCAGCGTGAAGGACAGATCCTTGATGAGCTGACGATCGCCGAAGCCCTTGTCCAGGTTCGACACGTTGACCACGATGTCGCCCAGTCGCGGACCGGCGGGGATCTGGATCTCCTCGAAGTCCAACTTACGGTGCTTCTCGGCCTCGGCCGCCATCTCCTCGTAACGGCCGAGGCGAGCCTTGTTCTTGGCCTGGCGGGCCTTGGCGCCGGACCGCACCCAGGCCAGTTCGTCCTTGAGGCGTTTCTGCAGCTTCTGGTCCTTCTTGCCCTGGACCTCGAGACGCTGCGCCTTCTTCTCCAGGTAGGTGGAGTAGTTGCCCTCGTAGGGGTAGGCACGCCCGCGGTCGAGCTCGAGGATCCACTCGGCGACATTGTCGAGGAAGTACCGGTCGTGGGTGACGGCCAGCACGGCGCCCGGGTAGTCGGCGAGGTGCTTCTCGAGCCAGAGCACACTCTCGGCGTCGAGGTGGTTGGTCGGTTCGTCGAGCAGCAGCAGATCGGGCTTGCTCAGCAGCAACTTGCACAGCGCGACGCGGCGGCGCTCACCACCGGAGAGGTTGGTGACCGGCTCGTCCGGCGGCGGGCAGCGCAGCGCGTCCATGGCCTGCTCGAGCTGGGAGTCGACATCCCAGGCGTCGGCGTGGTCGAGGAACTCCTGGAGCTTGCCCATTTCGTCCATGAGCTCGTCGGAGTAGTCGGTGGCCATCAGTTCAGCGATCTCGTTGAACCGATCCAGCTTGACCTTGACCTCGCCGAGGCCCTCCTCCACGTTGCCGCGGACGGTCTTCTCCTCGTTGAGCGGCGGTTCCTGCTGCAGGATGCCGACCGTGGCGCCCGAGCCGAGGAACGCCTCACCGTTGTTCGGCCGGTCCAGTCCCGCCATGATCTTCAGCACGCTGGATTTACCCGCGCCGTTGGGACCCACCACACCGATCTTGGCGCCGGGAAGGAAGTTCAAGTACACGTCGTCGAGGATGACTTTGTCGCCGTGTGCTTTGCGAACCTTGATCATCTGATAAATGAACTCAGCCATACGCGGAAGCCTATCGGTGGGAGAAACGGGGACGGGATACGGAAGGGTCGAGTGCCGCGGAAACGACCCTCATGCGTCAACCTGCTCGGCACCGTTGGTGCTCGACACCACGTCCGGCGATCGCGCGGGGACAGGATCCGCCACGGTCGTACAGGCTACGGCAACGGCCTCGGTCGACGCATACCCGGTGGCAGCGTCGTCGGCCTTCGGTAGGGCAGCGCCGCGGGCATCGGAAATATTCCGCACCGCGGCATGCGGCAGTGATCGCAGGCCCTCGGACCGGCGAACAACGCTCGCGTGGCAGCGCGCCAGATCGGGCCCGACCGCCACCGCGCGCATCTCGAGGTCCCGCCGCTCGGTTCCGTCCTTGCCGCGGTACTCGTGCGAGCGGAGTTGCCCGTAGGCGATCACCGGGTCGCCGCGATGCAACGATCGATCCACCCCTGCCACCAGCCTGCGCCAGCACGAGACCGTGAGATACAACGTGCCGTTGTCGGTCCACTCCCCCGTTTTGACGTCGAATCGCCGCGAATTACTCGCCATCCGGAACGTGAGCATCTGCTCACCGTTGCTGAGATCGCGCCGCACCGGATGGGTGATGACGGTCCCGATCACCGTCGCGTGTGCCTCGTACATCGTGCTCGCCCCCCGCTCGAATCCACCGTTTTCGCTCTGACCACCCAAGAATGACCTGGCGAACGGGAGTGTGGGGCGCGCGCAGTCGATCTGTGGATGAATCGGGCAGTTGTGGACAACGTCGGTGTCAGAGCACGGGAAGCTCGGTGTTCGCTCCGCACAGCACCACGATCGGCCGTACGCCGGGCTCAGGTGTGTACACACCGCTCTGCACGGCGGCCAGCGCGGCGGCACCTTCGAGCTCGACCACCACGCGGAACTCCCGCCAGAGGTATTCGCGGGCGGCGGCGACCGCGTCGTCGGCCACCGCGATCGCGGGCATCTGGTGCCGCTGGGCGATGTCGAAGGCGATGTCGCCGACCCTGGTCGCGCACAGCAGCTCGGTGGCGCACGAGGCCACGTCGATATCGACCGGCGCGCCCGCCGCGAGTGCCGCCGAGAGCACGGGTATGTGCTCGGATTCGATGCCGACGATCTCCCTGCGCTTGCCCAGTGCCGCCCCGAGGCCCGCGATCAGCCCGCCGCCGCCGACCGCGGCCAGCACCGGCGGCCTGCCGCGCACCTGTTCTTCCAGCTCGAGCCCGATGACGCCGGCGCCCGCCACCACGGCGGGCATGTCGTAGGCATGCAGATGGTCGGCCCCGCGCTCGGCGGCCAGGGTGAGCGCCCGGCGTTGCGCCTCGGCGTACGTCGTTCCGTGCCACAGCACTTCGGCGCCGTGCGCCCACATCGCGGCCACCTTGGTGTGCGGCGCGGATTCCGGCACGACAACCGTGCATTCCTTGCCGAGCTGTGCCGCGGCCAGCGCCACCGCGATACCCGCGTTGCCCGCCGAGGCGACAACCACATGGTCGGCGCCGCTGCCTGCCGACAACAGGGCGTTGAGCGCGCCACGCACCGTGAATGTGCCGCCGTGCTGCAGGAATTCCATTTTCAGTGACACCGGCACCGGCCCGTTCGGCCCGTCCACACTCGTGTGGAACACCGGTGTCTTGCGTACCCGACCGGCCAGCCGCCGCCGCGCCGCCCGCACATCGGTGCGCAGCACCCGCTCCGGTTCGGCCCGCTCGGTCGATTCGCTCGACGGCACACCGAATCCGCTCACCGGCGGACCTCGCCGTCACGCCGCGCCAGCTCGGCGTACATCGCGTTGTAGGCGGTCAGGTCGGCGTCGTTGTCGCGATCGGCGGCCCGGTCGGTGCGCTTGGCCAGCTTGGTGTCGCTGCGTGACCACTGGATCAGCAGGGCGAGCATCACCACCACCAGCGGCACCTCACCGCTGGCCCAGGCGAAACTGCCGCCGTTGCGCTGGTCGGCGAGCAGGTCGATGTTCCAGCCTAGGTCGAGGGTGCGATAGAACCAGTCGCCCAGCACGGTGGTCATGCTCATCAGCGCGATGCCGAAGAACGCGTGGAACGGCAGCGTGCCGAACACCATCGCGAGTTTGGTCAGCGGCGCGACCTCGCGCGGCTTGGGATCGATGCCGATCACCACCCAGTAGAACAGGTAGCCGCTGAGCAGGAAGTGCGTGTTCATCATCAGGTGGGCGGCGTGCGAGTCGACGTAGGTGTCGAAGATTCCGCCCAGATACAGCGCGTAGAACCCGGCGACGAAGATCAGCGACGCCACCACCGGCTGGGTGAGGAACCGCGAGACCGGGTTGTGCACGGCCGCCAGAATCCACTCGCGCGGCCCCGGCACACCACCGCGGCCCGCGGGCGGGAGCGCGCGCAATGCCAGGGTCACCGCGCCGCCGAGGGCGAGCAGGATCGGCGCCAGCATCGACAACGCCATGTGCGCGCCCATGTGCACGCTGAACATCGCCGGCGCGTAACGACCGACCCCCGACGACGTGGCCAGCAACAACACCAGGCAGCCACTGCACCAGGCGATGGTCCGCCCGATCGGCCAGGCATCGCCGCGCTTGCGCAGCCGGTGGACGCCGAGCAGATAGAGCGCGGCGAGCACGATCGCCAGGGTTCCGAAGATCAGGTCGAAGCGCCAGTCGAACAGCAGGCGACTCACCGTCGGCGGGCCCGCGAGGGTGTAGCCCAGCTCCACTTCGACGGGCGTCGGCACCGTGGTCGGCGGCGGTGGCGGGGTGCGGCCGAGGCCGACTGCCAGGCCGATGGTCGCCGCGAAGATCAGCATCTCCACGCCGGCGAAACGGATGAGCGCGCCGCGGTCGCGCGAGTCGGCGGCCAGTGCGGGCAGCGCGGCCCGGCGCTGCAGGTAGCCGATGGCGCCCAGCACCAGCAGCGCGGCCGCTTTCGCGAGCACCAGCCTGCCGTACGTAGTGGTGAACAGGTCCGAAACGGGCACCCGCACCCAGGCATTCACGACGCCGCTGAGGCCGATCACCACGATCGAGATGGTCGCGGCCACCGAGAACCGGCGGGCGGCGATATCGGTGTTCGCGCCGCCACGCATCGCGTGCGCCAGCACCGCGATCAGCCCGCCGACCCAGACCGAGGCCGACACCATGTGCAGGATCAGGGAGTTGGTCGCCACGTCGTGGGAGCCACCGGAGGACGAGTGCCCGGTCAGCGCCAGCGGCATCATGGTCACCAACGCGCCTGCCAGCAGCACCGGCGTCCAGCCCCAGCGCAACGCGCACCGGCAGCCGATCGCCACGATCAGCGCGAACAACACTGTTGTCCGCCAGGCGCCCGCGACCTCGACCTGCGTGATCACCGGCCACAGCACTTCGGGTCGCCAGATGGCACTCACCGGCTGACCGGTCGTATCCGACACGGTCAACGGCACCAGCAGCGCCGCGCTCGCGGCCCACACCAGCGCGGCGTCGGAGGCGCGGCGCACCGCCCGATAACCGCCGACCTCGAGCAGCCCGCCGTCGCGCGGGGGCAGCAGGAACGCCGCGAACAACAGAGAGCCGACGGTCATCGCGGCGGCCAGATCGGCCACCGCGCGCAACGCGGGCAATCCATATGTTGTCAACGCCCCCGGATCGGGTATACCGAGCAAACTGAGCGCGTGCGCCGCCGACAACCCGACCACCATGGCCGCGACAACCGCGGCGATACACCCGGCCACGACACTGAGTACACCGAACGGCGCCGCCGGACCCGTATCCGCCGACGGTCCGCCGTCGACGGCGGGTCCAGCGGTGGGGTCCTGCGATAACGACATGACAACGAGGGTAGTTCGACGTGCCCGGCGACGCCCCGAGGGGGCGCTCACCCGAGCCTGCGCTCGACGATCCGGTCGGTCGCTATACTTTTCGAGCTGGACAGCGTGGCCGACTTCGGCCAAGGTTGATGCGACTGCCTCCGTAGCTCAGTTGGATAGAGCAAGGGCCTTCTAATCCCTAGGTCGCAGGTTCGATTCCTGCCGGGGGCGCAACCCTCCACCTGCGTTTCCGCAGGTGGAGGGCTTGTTTTAGCATCGCGGGTTCGATCCACTCGGGAACCGTAACGTCGTTCGACCCACACTTTCACCGCAAATGCGTAGGTTAACCACTTCCTGGCACGAGCCGTCAGCAGACAAGAACCCGCGTCGACACGGGCGTCAGCGCGGCTCGATATCGCCACGGTCCTGCAGCCGGCTCAACAGCGCGGCCACCGTCCTGGCCTGCGCTGCAGCGATACGTTCACCTTCCGCACCACCGACGTACCGACCATCGAAGGACGCCGTGATCCCCGCCATACACCGCGACGTCGAGAGCTTCTTCGACCTCGGAAGCGCGGGCGCTACGCCAGTTGCTTGCGGTAAAAGATTGGGAGAGTGCGATATTGGAGCGGCATCAGACCTGATTCATTCCACCGTCTATGTAGAAGTTCGCGCCGTAGACGAAGCTGCTCAGGGGCGATGCCAAGAACGTGACGGCGGCAGCGACATCCTCCGGTTCGCCGACCCGCTGAGCGGGCAATCCCGACGCGATGGCCGCTTTCATCTCCTCGGCGCGCTCACCGAAGACATCGTCCCACAGCGGGGTATTCACCGGCCCGGGCGAGACGACGTTCACCCGGATGCCTCGACCACTCAGTTCGTTGGCCCAGGTGCGAGCGTACGCTCGCACAGCGGCTTTCGACGCCCCGTACGCACCGAAGGATGGCGCCCCGCTCTCAGCCGAAGTGGAGGCCGCGAGGATGACTGCGGCCCCCTCGTTGAGAAATGGCAGGGACTTCTTCACGGTCAGGAAGGTCCCCTTCACGTTGATGTCGAAGATTCTGTCGTGGTCTTCCTCAGTGAGGTCCTCGAGAGAGGCGAGGTGGTTGATTCCCGCGTTCGCGAACAGGATGTCCAGGCCCTGCCCGCGCTGACTCACCTGCTCATAAAGGCGATCCACGTCGGCTGAGACGCTGACGTCGCCGACCACTGCCGTCGCGTGGCCGATCTCGGCGGCGGCTTTCTCGAGCTCGTCTTTGCGTCGCCCGGTGATGAAAACGTGCGCGCCCTCGGAGGCGAGCTGCTTCGCCGTCGCAAGTCCGATGCCCATGCTGGCGCCCGTGACGACAGCCGTCTTGTTGTCGAAATACCCCATGTGGTCTGTAACCCATCTTCCGATTTATGTACCGATTGGCACTAGGAACTCTTCAGCGATCTCGAACTGGCGACAGGAAAGTCGACGTGCACGCCGTGACGTCGTTGCTCGCGCGATCACCTCGTGCTGCGCAGGGTTGTAGAGCTCGCGCCGGGCCTCAGTGAGCGCGCCGCCGACGGCCCCTGAGCCGTCGACAGCTCGCCAGTTCGCGTCCGACTCTGTAATCCAGTCCGCAATTCGTTGCCGCGCGCCCTGGTCCGCATCGTCGGGTAAAGCATCGAAGGCCTTACGCAGCGGGGCTGACTCTTTGGAGATCATCGGCAACAGGTCGGGAAGCGCATCTCGCGCGGCGAGACTCGCATAGATCTGGAGGAATGATCGGTCGGGGCCGGAGAGCCCGCTCGCGACTGCTTCGAAGCCGCGCGGAGTGTCGAGTGGAGCATGTTCTCGAGCGATCGCAGCCACCTCGTCACGTACCCGCACGAGACGGTCGATACCTGCTCGCAGCTCCTCATCGAGCTCGCGCAATGCGTCGGAGCAAGTGACGTCTATTTTTGCAATCTGCGCGAGCGGTAAACCGATCCCGACCAGCCGGCGTGTACGCACCAACGAAATCAGGTGCCTTACGCGATATTGCTTATACCCGTTGTCACGGCGTTCTGGTTCTTCCAGAAGTCCCACGTGGTGATAGTGCCGAATGGTGTTCACAGTCGTCCCCGTGAGGTCGGCCAGCTCGCGAGTACTCCATGTCACTGTGTCCTCCTCATGCGGATTGCGGCGCATACATGCGGTGACAAGTGCGGTTTCGATGCCATCCAGTCTTCGCCTGTGCTCACCCACCGTCTCAGAGTCACGACTCGATTCGCGTCGGTGACTATTACGTAAGTCCTCCGCTCCTGACCGTGTGCCGGCGTGGAGCGTCACAGGCTGCAGCGTGCGTCGGCGGGCGGGGTTTCGAGGTCGAGGAGATACGTGTCCACCACGTCGTCGACGCACTCGCTACCCCCGAGGAGGTAGGCGCCGTGCTGCTTGCCGTCGACGGTGAGCAGGCTTGCCCCGAGGGCTTGCGCCATCGCGATGCCGCCCTCGTGTGGCGTCGCGGGATCACCGGTGGTCGACACGACGAGTGGCTTGGGGAGGCCTTCGGCATCGGCGAGCCAGGGCTCCGCACGCGTGGGCGGTGCGGGCCACGCCTCGCACTCGCTGTGGTAGTTCCCCCCTGTGAAGACGTCGAGGTCGAACATCGGCGCGACCTGCCCGATCTCGCGTGCGAGCGCTGTGTGTTCCGCGGGCGCCAAGCGGGGCCAGTCCATGCAACGCACGGCGATGCTGGTGTCGAGGTCCGGGAAGCCGGCGCGTAGGGCGAGCGCCTCGTCGGTGCGCCCGGCCTCGAGCGCTGTCAGGGCGGAGATGACTTCGGGCCATTTCGCCTCCGCGTACAGGCCGCCGCTGATGCCGAGGTAGACGTCCCAGACGTTGGCAGCTCGGCCGCCGGCCGTCGGCGCCTGCGTCTCGATGAGAGGCCGCACGATCTCGTGCAGGCGATCGTTGGCGGCTGCGGGATCGGTGCCGAGTACACAGTCGGGCGATTCGGCGCAGAGCGCGGCGACGTCGTCGAACCGGGCCTGCAGGCCTTTGAATTGGGACAGGCGGAATCGGCTCGCCGTCAGGTCGGGCGCGACGGCTCCGTCGAGGACGATCGCGCGGACCTTCTCGGGGTAGGTCGTGGCGTACATGGCGCCGAGCTCGGAGCCGTAGCTGTAGCCGAGGTAGGTCAGCTGGTCGTCACCGAGCACCGCTCGCATGATGTCCATATCGCGCACAACGTTCGTCGACCCGGCGTTCACCAGGTTCGCGACGCCGCCGGAGCCGTCGGTGCAGCGCTGTGCGAGTTCGACTGCCTGCTCGGCGCTCGTGATGTCGTACACGGCGCCGAATCGCGGCCCGTCGCCGGCGTCGTATTCCTCGTCGGTGTAGCAGTCCAGGGCCGGGGTCGACGATCCGGTCCCGCGAGGATCGAAGCCGACGATGTCGAAGCGCTCGCCGACGCGGCTCGCCTGCCACAGCGGCACGGTCGACGCGACGAGGCCGGTGCCGGAGCCGCCCGGGCCGCCCGGGTTGATCAGCAGCGAGCCCTCGGCCTCGCCCGTGGCGGGCAGGCGCAGGAGCGCGACCCGCGCCCTCGCACCCGCTGGCGTGTCGTAGTCGAGCGGCACCTCCACCGAGGCGCATTCGAGCGCGGGGTTCGCGAACAGCTCGGCGTCCGCCGCGCTCGTCGCGGTGCCCGCGCACCCGCCCCAGTCGAGCTCTTGCCCGAGGTAGGCGCCGAGGTCCGCATCGGCGCCGGAGCCCGGCGCAGCAGGCGTACAGCCGGCGAGTAGGAGCGTGGCGGCCGCGGCGAGCCCGGTCGTGAGGCGCCGGGATCGATTCGGGAGTCGAAGACGTGATCGCATGCGTTTCCTTTGTCGTGTCCAGGGCTGGATCCGGAGCATCAGCTCCCGATCCCGTCGGTCTCGGCATCCAGGAGCCGGTGATGGCGGAAGGTGAGCGCTCGTTCGATTCCCGCGAGGCCCGCGCTGATGGCGAGAGCCGTGTTCGCCCATACCGGCAAGTCGACGGGCGAGACGAACGGGCTGCAGCGATCAGCCCAGAACCGCAGGTGGGTGACCAGCTCGAGCAGCTGTGGCGCGACGAGAATCAGATCGACCGTCAGCACGATGACGGCGCAGGCGGCCAGCGTGCGCCCAACCCCCGGGTGTCGCCGGGAGAGCTGGGCGCGCCAGTGCTCGGGTGTCCCCGGCGCTGGATCGAGGCGTCGCTCGCTGCCGTCCGCACCGATCAGGTGGATCCGCCGCATGCCGTATCTGCTCGCGGCTACGACGATGGCTTCCGAGCCGAGCGGGAACCGGACCGGCATGTCGGAGGTCCGCACGTGCCGGTCGTCCCGATAGAGCGACGCTCGCCCCGACAGGTGATCGACATCGACTGTCGCCGTCGACGCATCGGGAAGGCCGACCGCGAATCGCGTGCGCTGCAGCGAGAGGGAGCGGCGGAACGGCGGCAACGACGCTCCCGGCTCCGGAGCCGGCGTCGACCACGCTCCCGCGTCGCCGTCGAACCCGTCGCAGCCGTCGATCCGGCCGTCGTATCGAGAGCCCTGCCGCGCACCGTCCCAGGGGTCGCGCCAGTCGCTCACGTCGGGTGCCGTCCGAGGTCGGGACCATCGCAGCAGGATTTTTCTAGCATGACCATGCCAGAAAAATTAGCATGTACATGCTAAAAGCGCTACAGTCAGGTTCGTGCCCAAGAGAGTTGACCCGGATGTCCGCCGGGAGCAGATCGCCGACGCCGTGATCGACGAGATCGCCGAGCACGGGCTCCGCTCGGTGACCCTCGCCCGGATCGCCGCACGCACCGGCTTGGCCATCGGGAGCATCCGGTACTACTTCGGCGACACCGTCCGCGAGGTCATGCGCTTCACCTTGGGCGTCCTCATGCAGCGCGCCGTGGATCGCGCCGCGACGATGTCCGACGACCCGGCAACACGGATCGTGGACGTCATCGCCTTCGCCGCACCCACCAGCGAGCAGGAGCGCAAGGAGAACATCGCCATGGTCGAATACCGCGTCATGGCGCGCACGGACCCCGAGCTCGCGGCCGACGTCGCTGCGACCTCTCTCGCGGGCGCGGAGGTGATCCGCTCGCTGATGCGTGATGCGCTGGCCGACCGTGCGATCGATGAGGAAGCGCTGCACCGCGAGGCGCTGCTGCTGTTCGCCCTGATCGAGGGCTTCTCGTTCAGTTCGGCGCTGTTCTCCGCCCCATTGCGCGAAACGGACATCCGTGCCGTGGTGACGGCGACCATGCTCCGTCTGCGCGGCGCCTATCCGCCTTCCGAACAAGCCGTCCGGGAGCGGGCCGATCCGCAGGCTCCCTCAGGGGTTTAGCAGGTCGCGGAGCTGTTTGCGGGAGCTGATGCCGAGTTTGCGGTAGATGTTGCGCAGGTGGGCATCGATAGTGCGGGGACTCAGGAACAGCTGGGTAGCCACCTCCCTGGAGGTTGACCCCGTCGCGACGAGGCGAGCCACCAGTTGCTCGTGAGCGGTGAGTTCGGTGCCGGGTTCGGTTGAGCGATTGCGCGGATGCTGTCCAGTGGCGCGCAATTCCCGTGCAGCGCGCGCGGCAAACGCGTCGGCGCGCATGTCTGTGAGCATCTCGTGTGCGGTGCGAAGTTGTTCACGAGCCGACTGTCGACGTCCTTCTCGTCGCAACCACTCGCCGTAGACGAGGTGGGTCCGCGCGAGATGACCTTTCATTCTGCTGTTCTGAAGGTGGCGGATCGCCTCTTGGTAACAGGTCTCAGCGGTGGGATCGGTGGTGACGAGGGCTCGCGAACGGGCGGCGAGCCCGAGCGCCCAGGCAGTGCCGCTGGCGGCAGCTCGCGTGGAGAGCTCGTCCGCCGCAGCGCTTGCCCCATCCGGGTCGTTCGCCCGAACCGACGCCTCGACCAGCTCGGGAAGGGTGAGACTGCTGTTCACGAGCTCGCCCATCTCGTTCGACCAGGCAGCAGCGTCGCGCGCAGCCCCATACTGGCCAAGACCGTTGAGAAGCACCGCGAGCGCGTAGTGTGCGGTCGCCGCTTCGGAGAGCCTTTCACCTGCGTTCGCGACACTGGCCTTGAACAACCTTCGCGTGTCGAGTTCGTGCCCGCCCCACGCGGCGACGTAGAGCTGTCCGTACAGCAGCGGTACGGCATCTGTCGCCGTGGTGATCGCAGCTTCCTCAGCCGCGACTTCCGCGGCGCGGGAGAGGTCGCCTGTCAGAACCAATGCCGAGGACAACGCGACGAGGGACAGTGGAAGCGTCGTCAGCGCGCCCGCCTCGCGTGCGAGCCGTACGTTCCTGTCGGCGAGCGTGATGCCGATGTCATCGTCGAAGAAAGCCGCCGCGGTTCGGGTCGCCAGCCATAACCACCGTCGGCTGCCCATCTCGCCCGTCGCCTCCCCATCGAAGCCATGGTCGCGGAACGCTTCCATCGCGCGTCGAACAGGAGGGGCGCCCGCTGCGTACCCGATCGCGAATGTCGCCACCAACGCGTCGAGAAGCAGATCCGGCGGGCTCGGTTCACCCGGAGGTGGCGGCGCCGATCGCGCCACGTCGGCAACCTCGGCCACGCTGGAGGCGTCGACGACCAGGGCTGCGTCGATGGCGTGCAGGTAGGTTTCGCGCGCCAGTGCCGGGTCGAGAACCGTCAGGTTCCTGGCGGCTTCGAGCAACATCGCGGGAACGTCGTTGCTCTGGGTCAGATGAAAGGTGATTCGCGCTCGAAGTAGATCGACTCGGGCGCGCTGGAGCTCATCGAGCGGGCCCAGTTCGGCGACCGTGAGCAGTTCCTCGGCGGCCGCCGATGCTCCCGCGTCGTGTTTGGCATGCGCAGCCGCCAGCGCTCGCCGTGCACGTACCGCGGGTTCAGGGGTGAGTTCCGTGGCGCGCTGAAGGAATGCCGCCGCCGCCGCGACGCCACCGCGGGCGCGTGTCCGTTCGGCGGATCGCTCGAGTTCGGCCGCTGCGTCCTCACTGACCCCCACGACCCCGGATGCGTGGTGCCAGGCTCGGCGATCAGGATCGGTGCGGGGATCAGTCGCTGCGGCGAGTGCGCGGTGAGCGCGGCGACGAGTCTCCGGCGTAGCGGACCGGTACACAGCCGAGCGCACCAAGGGGTGACGAAACCGCACTCTGGTATCGACTTCTATCAGCCCGGTCTCCTGGGCAGGTTCGACGGCCGCCGGCGTTATCCCCAACTCTTCGGCTGCTCGCCACAGCAGCACCGCATCCCCGGTCGCGTCCGCTGCGGCGAGCAGAAGCAAGAGCTGGGCGTCTTCGGACAGCCCTGCCGAGCGACGCCGGAATCCCTCTTCGATCCGACGAGGAACGTTGAGCGCGCCGGGCGATTCGAAACCTCCCGCGAGTTCAGTCAGACGAGCGCGGCGCGGAAACTCCAGCAGCGCCAACGGGTTACCTCTCGCTTCTGCGAGGATCCGATCGCGCACTTTCTCGTCCACGGGAGCGTGTGCCCCCCGCATGAGCAGCGAGCGCGAGTCGGCATCCCGCAGGCCCTCCAGGCGCAACTCCACCGCATCGGCGGTCACGGGGTGGAGGCCGTCGGTCTCGAGCTCGCGTGAGGCGAACATCATCGCCACCCGCTCGTGTGCGATCCGCCGACTCACGAACGCGAGGACCTGCGCCGACGCCGGGTCGAGCCACTGCGCGTCGTCGATGAGGCACAGCAGGGGCGCAGCTTCGGCAGCGTCGGTCAGGAGGTTCAATGTCGCCAGGCCGACCAGGAACATATCGGGCGCAGGCCCACCGCGACTGCCGAAAGCCACATCGATAGCGACGCGCTGAGACTCGGGAAGCCGTTTCGCTTCGTCGAGCAGCGGCGCGCACAGTTGGTGCAGGGCGGCAAAAGCGAAGAGCGCCTCGGACTCCACACCGACGCAGCCCACCACGCGGAAGACCGGGCTGCCGGCTTCTCGGGCATAGTCCAAGAGCGCCGTCTTGCCGATCCCGGGTTGCCCGCGCAGGATGATCGTCCCGCTGTTACCCACGCGCGCGGCCTCGAGCAGCTTTTCGACCGCCTCGCGTTCCGCGCGACGGCCCAGCAGCGTCGTCAGCTTCATAGGCGTCCGATCCGCAAGTATGTCCTGCACCGCAGGGTACACAACACCCCGCGTGGTTCATGACGCACGAGAGTGGGCCGGCTGCCACCCCGGTCGAGCCTGCACGGGTGCGCGGACGTGGACATCTTGACTGTGTGGTGACCACACGGTGTTGGCTCGCTGGCAGGACTCGATCGCCGTGGACGTGGCATCGAGTGCGCTCGCGACCGAAGACGAAGGAGATCCACGATGACCGCGCACCTCAGCCACCCCGACGGCCTGCTCCAACAGAAGGACTATGCGCCCGTCGCCACGACCACCGGGTCGCGGCTGCTTCTGCTGGCCGGACAGCTGGCCGTGACGCCTCTCGGTGAAACGACCGCGACCGACCTCGCATCGCAGGTCCATGATGCCCTTCGCAACGTCGCGACAGCGGTGAGGGGCGCGGGGGGCGATGTCACCGACATCGCCCGATTGACCTTCTACGTCGCCGGCTGGACCACCGACATGGCCGACGAACTGTGGGAAGGCACCTCACGGGCCCAGGAATCCGACGGCTTCAGTGCGCCGCTGCCTCCTGTCACCGTCATCGGCGTACAGACCCTGTGGAGGCCCGACCTCCTGGTGGAGATCGAAGCCACTGCCGTCCTGGACTGATTCATGAGGATGGCCACGGTCGGCAAACGCCGACCATGGCCATCGGCCGCCGGCCTCGTCCGGGCCCGCGAGCTGCGGCCGTTCAGGTTCTGCGCGAGATGACCATGATGTATTCACAGGGCGCGTCCGTTCGGTTGGCGAAGCCGTGGTCCGCGTCGGCCTGGAAGAACAGGGAGTCGCCTGTATTCAGGATTTCGATGATCCCGCCGATCGCGACGGTGAGGGTGCCTTCGAGTACCACGAGTTGCTTCTCCGTACCCGCCGGATACGCGGGCAGCAACCCGGTAGAGACCTGTGCGGGGAGGTAATGGACAACCATCTCGCCGCCTCCCGCCCCCGGGGCCGCCGACACCATGTGCCGTTCGAAGCCGGTTTCCGGGTCACGGAAAACGGGGCGATCGTTCTTGCGCAGGACAACGGCCACACCGGACGCGGCCGCAGCTGCTCCACCGACCAGGTCCGAGAGCGACGCGTCGAGCGCGTGGGCGATCCTGGACGCGACACCGATTGTCGGGCTCTTCTCACCGCGTTCGACCTTGGACAGCATCGCCCGGCTGACCGACGACTGTGTGGACAGCTGTTCCAGCGTCAGGCCCGCTTCCTCACGGCGTCGCCGTACGTTACGGCCGAACGCGCCTGCCAGGTCATCACGATCCTGTGATTCGGCCACGTTTGCGTCTTGCTCGACCACCGTGCTCCTCGATCGATGGATACCTCGCTGCAGTGTAGACTTTCTCCTAAAGAAGATTTAGTCTTCCATCGGAGAGGCGCGATACGCGCCCAACACGATGGAGGCTCCATGCGTTTGATCTCGAGTGGTCGGCACCATGCCACGTTCGAATTCGGCGGTCTGCAGGTGATCTCGTTGCGAGACGGGTACATCGACATGCCACCGACACGGCTCCGCGGCGAGGACGGGCGCCCGCTCCCCGCGCTGCCGACCGCCGTGCCGCTGGCCGGCGACAACTTGCGGCTGTCGGTCAACGCCTTCTTCGTCACCGACGGCACGCGGTCGGTTCTCATCGACGCCGGCGCGTCCGACGTCTGGCACGACCCCACCATGGGATTGATCTACGACGCACTCGACGAAGCGGGAATCGACCGGGCGCAGGTCACCGATGTCGCCATCACCCACAACCACGAAGACCACGTGAGCGGCCTGATCACGCCGGACGGTTCGGAGGCGTTCCCCGAACTCGAGCGGGTGTGGATCGGCGCGGGCGACACCTCGGTGTTCACGGGGCGGCTCGAGCCGATCCGCGACCGGGTCGTACCCGTGTCCGAGAAAGTCACGATCAACGACTGGGTCACCGCGATTCCGACACCGGGCCACACACCCGGTCACACCGTCTACGACGTCAGCAGCGCCACCGGCCACCTTCTCGTCTGGGGTGACACCGTCCACGTCCCCACGCTCCAATTCGATCAGCCGAACGTGACCTGGGAGTTCGACGGCAACCAGTCCCAGGCCCGCGCCGCGCGAGCGGCCCTGCTCGAACAGCTGACTCAACCGGACCACTTCGTGGCAGGCGCCCACCTCGACTCACCCGGCATCGCCCGCGTAACCCCCTCCGGCGATGGTTACGCGCTGGAATATCTCGCACCACCGATCGGCTGATCGAGCCTGTCGGCGCGGGGCCACGCTCGTCATGGCGGCCCAGGAGGCCGAACTCGCCTGCCAGCCGAGACGAACCGGGAACAGTTGGACTTCACCGGGCCTATTGACGAAATCGACGTCACGGGAGCGTCCAGAACACCCTTGTCACCAGATAGAAGAAGATCGCGGCGAGCGTCAGGAAACCCACCGAGCAGGCGAGACCGACCAGGTCGGTGCGGGGATCGGGGCGGGGGTCCGATCGCATCCAGAATCCCAGCGCGCGGGTGACGACCGGCATCACCACCCAGGTCAGCAGGCTGACCGACAGGATGTTCCCGACCAGCAGGCTGATCCACAGCTGCGCGCCGGGCCAGACCTCGGCGATGATCACAGTGAGGATCACGACCGTCGGATACAGCCCTACCAGGACCGACAGGGCCGTCTTCCACGATGCCGGACCGCCGTCCTCGCCGGTCCGGCTCGGCGGAAACCACGACCCGTAGGGGTTGGCGATTCGGTGAACCTCGAAGTCCCTGAAGTCCGGCGCCTCTTCGAGCAGGGCCTTGCGCTGGGGCGATTCGAGCCAATGGTCGAGATGTTCGGCCGAAGCGAAGGAATAGATGATCGTCCAGTCACTCTGAACACCGGGGATCGGCCGGTGCAGCCCGGATCCGCGAAAACCTCGAAATGTCCGTTCGACCTCGGTCATCCGGTCCTGCCACGCGATGAATTCCGTTTCGCGGTCGGCTGCCACGGGATGGGAGACGACGACGGTCGCTACCTCTTCGGCCGGCTCGTCGACCAGCACATGCTGCGTCGACGGCCGTTCGAACAGCCCGGTTCCGCGGGCGAGAAGTTCGTCGCGCGTATCGCTGGCGAGCCAGCGCTTGAGGTTGACGATGTCGTCGAACCGATAGACGACCGACCAGTCGGACTGAGCGTCGCCCGGTGGCGTCACGTCGGCGCCGAGGAATCCGGGGAAGGTCGCCGCAGCGTCGTTCACCTCCGCCTGCCACCGCCGGAACTCGCTCTCGCGGCCGACTCGGGGCTGCTGAGTGATGACCACCGTCGCCGCGGCGGGCCTCGGCGACGGCGCCTTCGAGGCCGTCATGTCAGTACGGGTGCTTATCGGCCTTTTCGGCCCAGGTCTTGTACGCTTCGGCGCCCAGATCCCTGCGGAACTGTTCGATTTTCACGGACCGCTCGGGCAGGGGCCTGGTGAAGTCCTCGTATTGATACGCGTCGTCGAAGCCGATTTCGCTGGTGTCGGCCAGGTCGCTCGCGAAATGCACGGCGTCGAGACGTGCCCAATAGATTGCGCTCATACACATGGGACACGGTGCGCCGCTGATGAATATCTCCATCCCCATCAACATCTTCGCGCGTTCCGGGACCTTGTCGGGTGATCCTTCAGGTCGCGGGACCAATTCGAGCGTCGACTCGTTCTGATGCTCTTTGGAAATACTCGGGGCCTCGCCGTTGAGGACCTGGGTGGCCTTGCGGATGGTTTCTATTTCGGCGTGTGCGGTGGCATCACCGGTGAGCAGCACCCGATTCTGCCCGCGCGCGACGATCACCCCGTCCTTCGCGATCACCGCGCCGAACGGTCCACCCCAATCGTTGTCGACAGACTCTTTCGCCAGCCTGCATGCTTCTTCCATGAGTTCATCCGGTGTCATAGGTATTGCACCTCGAATTGTGGATCGGACGCACTTGACAGGCACACGGCGTATTCTCCCGGCGCCACACCTGACGGCTTTTCGATGCCGTCGCGGCCCGACCGCACACGCAATTCAGCCTCTGCCGCATATCGAATCTACCTCCGGCCCGACCGCTGCGGAACAGCGTGCGCAATGGCGACGCATTTGCCTGGTTTTGGACACCGCTCCGTGTCCTGAGGCAGGGCGCGGCCGACGGCAACCGTGCCGAGTTCGCCATGTTCGGCCGACTCACCCTTTTCGGGTGAGCCGCACACGCCGCCGCTGTGTGACTCTCGCCATCGCGGCACTGTTCTGCGATCCAGCGAACCGGCCGAACCGCAGCTCTTCCGCACGACCCACTGTCCGGCATTCACACACAAGGAGAATCCGTTGAAACTCAGAAACAGCGTCTGTGGGATCGCCTCGATCGCGGTGGTCCTGCTGATGACCGCGGCGTGTAGCTCCGATGACGACTCCTCCGCACCGGCAGCCACCACGACCACCCAGACCACCCAGACCGACGCCATGCGCAGCAGCGTCGCCGCGACGGCATCCTCGATGATGAGCACGGTGCGCGACACCGCGGAGCAAGCGGTGCAGGACGCGATCAACACGGTCTTGGCCGCCGCACCGATCACCTTCGACGCGGGTAGTTCCGATCTCAGCACGGCTGCCGTCGCGACTCTCAAAGCGGTAGCCGTCCCGTTGCGGGGCAACGACACCGAGATCCAGATCACGACCTACGCCGAGGATTCGAATACCGCCTCGGCGAAATCCCTGGCCGAGGCGCGCGGTGACAACATCGCGGCCGCCCTCGAGAGCGACGGCATCGACAAGTCGCGCATCACGGTGAAGGCCGACGCGAATCCCTCCGACCCGGAGGTCGACGCCAACGAGGCCGCGATCACCGTGGTCGACAAATAGCGGGCTGCCGCCGACCTCCCAGACACCGCCGTGACCTGCACTGATGCCGGTCACGGCGGTGCGATGCCGGGGTGGTGCCCCCGGCCGGGTAATCTTTCGCCCCATGTGGATCATCCTTGCCATCTCCGTGGTCAGCTCGGTCGCCATCGCGATCTTGTTCGCGACGGGCTTCCCCAAGGACTGAGCATGTGCCGATAGCCCGGTGCGCGGCGGGCGTCGGCGATCCGCGCCGTTCTCGTCCTGATTCGTGGCGATCGGCCTAGAGTTGACTGATTGTGCGGGGCAATGTGGCGGGGGATGGTGGGCTTGCCTTCGCGGTGCGGCGACGTCGCAAGCCCGGGGCTTTCCGGGTGTATTGGACGCTGGCGCGGGCGGGATTCAAGCGGCAGGCCCAATACAAGCTGGCGATGTTCGCCGGGCTGTTCACCAACTGTGTGTTCGGGTTCGTTCGTGCGGCGGTGATGGTCGCGGCGGTGCGTGCCGCCGGTGATTTCGGCGGGTACGACGAGGGCACCATCGGGGCCTATGTGTGGTTGTCGCAGGCGTTACTGGGCGCCACTCAGTTCATGGGACCGCAGATCGACCTGGTCGACCGGATCAAGACCGGTGACGTCGCGATCGATTTCCTGCGTCCGATCGACGTGCAACTCGGCTACCTGGCCACCGACATGGGCCGCGCCGCCTGCACGATCCTGCCGCGCGGGGTGCCGAGCATCGTCATCGGCGCCGCCACCTTCGGTTTGTCGATGCCGAGTACGCCGGTGGCCTATCTGCTCGGCCTGATCAGTGTGCTGCTCGCGGTGGCCCTGTCGTTTCTGTGCCTGTTCGCGGTGGCGCTGATCGGGTTCTGGGTGGTCGAGATCCGCGGCATCCGGGTGCTGTATCAGATCGTCGGAACGTTCCTGGCCGGGCTTTTCGTCCCGGTGCACATGTTCCCCGACTGGTTGCGTGTCGTCGCCATGTCTACGCCGTTTCCCTCCATCCTGCAGGCCCCGATCGATACGCTGTCAGGGCGCGCCGCCGGGTCGGACGCCTTGATCATCGTTGCGATACAAGGCTTCTGGGTGTTGGTGATCGGACTGCTCGGCAGGGTGTTGCTGCGGGCGGGACAACGCAGGCTGGAGGTACAGGGTGGCTGAACCGGATTCCGCGCGCGTTGTTGCCGGGACCTGGTTCACTCCCTATCTCGCAGTATTGCGTTCGCGTGTGAAAGCACAGCAGGTGTACCGCCTTTCGTTCGCCACCGAGGTGTTCAGTGCCTTCCTGATCGGGCTGGTGGAGTTCGCCGAGGTGTGGGTCATCTTCCACAACGTGAAGACCCTCGGCGGCCTCGATGTGGATGCCGCGCTGCTGCTGTTCGGGCTGTCCAACACCTCCTTCGCGCTGGCCCAGGTCGCGGTCGGGCATCTGGATTCCCTGCCCTCGATGATCAGGATGGGCACCCTCGACGCGTATCACCTTCGCCCACAACCGTTGCTGTTGCAGCTGGTGACCAGTGACATCTCGTTACGCAGACTCGCGCGGGCCGCGGTCGCGGTGATCGTGCTCGGGATCGGGCTGTGGCGCAACGATATCGACTGGGGCATCGCCCCGGTTACCTTGATCGTGATCACCCTGATCAGTGGAATCGCGCTGTTCTGTGGCCTTTTCGTATGCGCGGCCGGACTACAGTTCTTCTTGATCGACGGTGCCGAGCTCACCAACAGCTTCACCTACGGCGGTTCGTTCGCCGCGATGCAGCCGGCCTCGGTGTTCCCGACACCGCTGAAACTGTTGTTCGGGTTCGCGATTCCCGTCGCGTTCACGGCATACGTGCCGACGATCGCCCTGCTCGGTTTGCCGGGCCCACCACTGTTGCCCGCGTGGTCGGCGTGGCTGACGCCACTCGCCGCGGCGTGGGTGTGGCTGCTCGCATCGGCGGCATGGCGGATCGGTACGAGGCACTATCAGGGAGGAGGGGGATAACGATGGACGAGCACGAGCACCAGGATCCGATCATCGACATCGATGACCTCACCCGGCAATTCACCGTCTATCGCAAGAACGGCAGCCGCTGGCGCCGACATCGCGACACCATCACCGCCGTCGACCGGATGAGTTTCCGGATCGAACGCGGCTCGGCGGTCGGCTACATCGGCGCCAACGGCGCGGGCAAGTCGACGACCATCAAGATGCTCACCGGCATCCTGGTGCCGACCACCGGAACCGTGCGTACCTGCGGCCTCGAGCCGGTGCGTCAGCGTAAGGAGCTCGCCTCGCGCATCGGCGTCGTGTTTGGGCAGCGTTCGCAGCTGTGGTGGGACCTGCCGCTGCACGAATCGTTCGCGATCCTGGCCGCGATCCATCGCCTCGATCCCGATATCGCCGACAAGCGGACCCACGAACTGGTGGAACAGCTGGAAATGGCCGACACCCTCGACACCCCTGTCCGCCAGCTCTCGCTCGGTCAGCGCATGCGCGCGGAAGTTGCGGCCGCACTGTTGCATTCGCCCGAGCTGGTGATCCTGGACGAGCCGACGATCGGCCTGGATGTGCTGTCCAAACAACGATTACGGGAGTTCCTGCGCGCCGAACGGATCGAGCGCGGCACCACGCTGCTGCTCACCACCCACGATATGGGCGATATCGAACGACTCTGTGATCGGGTGCTCGTCGTCGATTACGGCAGGCTGGTGTACGACGGTTCACTGGCCGGGCTCGGCGCCACCGTCGGCGCGCGCCGGGTGCTGGTGGTCGACCTGGCCGCTCCCGCACCGGATCTCGATGATCTGCCGTGTGGGGCACAGTTGCTGTCCAGCGAGGCGGGCGGCATGCGCCAGCGCCTGGCGTTCGACGCCGAGAAGACCACTGCCGCGGCTTTACTGGCGGCGGTGTCGGACCGGGCGCAGGTGCGCGATCTGTCGATCGAGGAGCCCGATATCGAGGACGTAGTCCGCCGGATCTACGAGTCGACCCGCTGAATTCAGCTCGGTCCGTCCGGGTTTCCCGAGTACATGCTCACCTCGCCGCCCTCCCCCAGGAAGGCGTTGACCAGCATGATCCGCTGCGCGCGCAGTTCCTCGTCGTCGGGGGCTCCGGTGGTGATCGAAATCTGCGGGATGGCAGCCCAGTTCACGACGTAGCGCTCGGGGGGGCCGTCGTCGTCGGACAGGCGCGCGAGCCGGAACACCGATACCGCACGGCGTTCCATGAGGCCGCGCACGACATCGGCGATGCGCTCCGGGTCCTCCAGGGCGAACAGGAACCCGAAGGTCAGCTCGGGCGATGAGACGTAAGCGGGCACAATTATCGAGGTTAGTGCATTCGGCGCCGAAATGATTGCCGGAAATGTGCCACCGCGGTTACCCGGGAGTGCTCGTGGGGAGACCCGGCCGTAATGGTGGATAACAATTTCCGCCGACCACCGGGTTTGTCCACCACGCTATTGCGCGTCGGCGCCGAATCGCGCTTTCCTGAAAGGGTCCCGATTTCCCCCGGGCCGTCTTCTCCACCCGCAGCGTCGCGGACTCTTGTCGACGTCCGGGCGGGGCTACGCCGGTGCCGGGGAGTGCACCCCCACACCCATCCTCCTCGGCTCTGGCGTATCCATGCACAACAGTGTTATCAGGGGGCGTGCCCATGCCGATCGATCACGGCCACCGTTTGGATGCCGCACAGCTGCCGACTCCTTCAGCGCTGTTGCGGGCCTTTCTGGAAACCGACCACCCCGACCCGGCACCGCACCGGGTTCTCGACGCCGCCCGCGGGCTCGCGAGCTGCCACGATCGCCGGCGCAGAGTGCTGGAGCAGGCACGCGACCCCGCCGCCTCGAGCAGCACCGGGGCGGCGTGCGCGCGCCTGGTCGACGACATCGACAACGACCGCGGCGCGCTGATCGCCCGCATTGACGGCTGGGTCGCCGCCCATGTGGAACACCGCGACGGCGCCTCGCTGCACACCGAGACCCTCGGCGCGGTGATCGACCGGATGGCGGCGAAATGGATCGCCGCCCAGCAGGCCATCGCGGGACCGGCCCCAACGACAACGACACCACGGCAGCGGGAGGCTCGCACCCATCTGCAGTGGTGTCGTCTTGCCGAATTGACCGACGGCTACCGGGATCTGATCACCGATGTCACCGAACACCGCAGGCGGTTGCCGGTGTGGTGAATCGTCAGGCCTTGTCGCCCGGCTCGGCGAACACGGGCGCCGAATCGAGATCGCCGTCGGTCGCGGTGTCGAGGTCGACCGGGTCGGTCTCGACATCGCGCGCCTTCGCGAACTCCGCCTCGGCCCGGTCCTGCGCCGCGTCGCGACGAGCGGCGGCCGCGGCTTCTCGCATCTCGATCGCGTCGGTGACGAACTCACCGATCTCCCGAGCGACCTCGGCGACCGTTCCGGTGATCAGAGTCGCGATCTTGCCGACCCGCTGGGCACCGGAGGACGTCAGTTCCTGGACCAGATCCTTATTGCTTTCGAATTTGCCGACCATTTACACGCCCACTTCGGTTGCCTTCCGATTACGCATAACGATAACACCGGGCTTGGGCGCCCTCTTCACGAAACGATCGGGCAGCGCGAGCTGGAAGATCTTGACCCAGACCGAACCGATCTGCTTGGAGAAACGACCGGTGTTGTAGGGCAGGCCGTACTTCTCGGCCAGCGCCTTCACCTCGGGCGCGATCTCCGGGTACCGGTTCGCCGGGATATCGGGGAACAGGTGGTGCTCGATCTGGTGCGAGAGGTTGCCCGACATGATGTGGAACAGCCGCGAGCCGTTGATGTTGGCCGAGCCGAGCATCTGACGCACGTACCACTCACCGCGGGTCTCGACCTCGGTCTCCTCCTTGGAGAACGTCTGCACGCCCGAGGGGAAGTGACCACAGAAGATGATCGAGTAGGTCCACACATTGCGCACCAGGTTCGCGGCCGCGTTGCCTGCCAGCGTGTGCAGGAACAGCGGGCCGGTGAGCGCCGGGAACATCACGTAGTCCTTGAGGACCTGCTTGCCCGCCTTCTTGCCCTGCCCCTTGAGCAGCGGCTTGAGGTCGGACCACTTGCGCTTGCCCTTGATGATGTTGTCGGCTTCGAGGTCGTGCAGCATCACGCCCCACTCGAAGAACGTCATCAGCAGGAAGGCGTAGAGCGGGTTGCCCAGGTAGTAGGGGTTCCACTTCTGCGCCTCGTCGATCCGCAGGATGCCGTAACCGATGTCGCGGTCCATGTCGACGATGTTGGTGTAGGTGTGGTGCATGTAGTTGTGCGAGTGCTTCCACTGGTCGGCCGGGCAGACCGTGTCCCAGTCGAATTCGCGGGAGTTGATGCCGCGCTCACGCATCCAGTCGTACTGGCCGTGCATGACGTTGTGGCCGATCTCCATGTTGTCGAGGATCTTCGACACACCGAGGGCGGCGACGCCGGCCAGCCAGAACGGCGGCAGAAAGCCCAGGTACATCAGGCCGCGGCCGGCGATCTCGAAGCCGCGCTGGGTCTTGATGATGTTGTAGATGTAGTCGCGGTCGCGTTCGCCGAGATCGTCGACGACGCGGGCGCGGATCGCGTCGAGCGCGGCGCCGAGTTCTTCGACCTGCTCCGGGCTCAGGATGACCGGACCGTCTTTGCCTTCGGTGAGGATCGTCATGGCTGTATCTCCCCTTGCTGGTATTTCGGTGTCGTTCTACAGTGCGATGTCGACGTCGCCGACAGCTGTGTTGATGCAGACCTGGATCTGCTTGTCGGGCTCGGCGTCGAGTTCGCCGGTGCGGATATTGCGGGTGCAGCCGGAGACCTTGGTCGCGGTGCAGGAGAAGCAGATCCCCATGCGGCAGCCGTATTCCGGGGTCAGGCCGGACGCTTCGGCCTGCTCGAGCAGCGTTGCTCCGGTGTTGTCGGCGGCGACGTCGCTGCCGGAGAAGGTGACGGTGCCGGTGGCCTCCGACGGATCCGACGGGACCGTGGTGAGTGTGAATTCCTCACTGAGCACCCGGTCTTGCAGACCCTCGGCCTCGAAGATCGTGTGCACCGCGCGCATCAGCGGCGGCGGCCCGCACACGAAGGTCTGCGCGTCGGCGAACCAGGGTGCCACCCGCTCGAGCTCGTCGTAGTCGAAGAATCCACTGCCGGTGGAGGTTTCACCGTCGATCACCGTGCCCGGCTCGACCGGGTAGCGGTATTCGATGCGGAAGTTGGCGCGACGCTGCGCGATCGAGGACAGCTCGGCCCGATGCGGCACCATCTCGGGCTGACGGGCGTAGTGCAGGAAGGTGACCTGCCCGGTGTATCCCTCGGCGTCGAGGGTCCGCAACATCGACAGTACCGGCGTGATCCCGCTGCCACCGCTGACCAGCAGCACCTTGTCGGGCCGACGCTCGGGCAGGTGGAACACACCGGAGGCGGGCGCCAGGTCGACGACCATGCCCGGTTTCGCGTTGGCGTGCAGGTAGTTCGAGACGAGCCCGCCCGGGTGCGCCTTGACGGTGAGCTGCAGGTAGCGCTCGCCACGACTCTCCGGGTCGATCGGCGAGTAGCAGCGGGTGTGGCGCACGCCGTTGATCGAGACGCCGATCTGCACGTACTGACCGGCGGCGTGGCCGCGCCACTGCCGTGAGGCGCGCAGGGTGAGCGTCACCGAGCCGGGCACCGCGTGGGAGACATGAGTGACCTCGGCGCGCAGCTCCCGAGCGGTGAGCCCGGGGCGGACGAGCTCCAGGTACCGGTCCAGCGGGTGCGGCGTCGTCAACGTCTGCACCAGATCGATCAGTCCCACCATGTCGTGTTGCCCCTTATTGCGAAGTACGGAGAAGTCCTGCGACGTGCGCTTCAAATTTCAGTGCACGTCTGTACACTCACCAGTGTGCCCGATGACCCCGGGCCACTGTCAACCGGCAATAATGTGAGGCGGACAACATCATGACGAAGGCCGCTATGGTGAACGGATGTATGCTCACCGATGTGACTGAGCAGGCAGGAACCCGCAACGAGCGCAAAGCGCATACCCGGGCAGCCCTGCTCGACGGCACCCTGGCCTTGGCCTCGGAGCGCGGATTCGCGGCATTGAGCCTGCGTGAGATCGCCCGTTCGGCCGGCATCGTGCCCACCGCCTTCTACCGCCACTTCGCCTCGCTCGACGACCTCGGCGCGACCATCGTCGACGAGGGCGTCACCGCGCTGCGGCTGGCATTGCGCGAGGTCAGGCGGAAACCGGACGCGCATCTGGCCGATACGGTCCGCTTCGTCTTCGAACAGGTTCGCGCCAAACGCGCCCTGTTCGGTTTCCTCATTCGCGAGCGTCACGGCGGGCCTGCTCCGCTGCGTCAGGCGATCGCGATGGAGATGCAGCTCATCGTGCGCGAGATCGTCGCCGATCTGTCGCGCCTGCGTGCACTGGATTCGTGGAGCACCACCGAGCTGGAGATCGCCGCGGATCTACTGGTCACCACCGTGACCGACGGTATCGCTGCGTTCGTCGCGTCCACCCCCCGTGAGGAATCGGCGATCGTGGAGCGCACCGTGATGCAGATGCGCCTGATCGCGTTGGGCATCGCGGGCTGGGTACCCAAAAACGCGGACTGAACTCAGAGTACGGGCGTACACACAATTCGACGGGCGCCCCATCGGTGAGGTGTCACATATCGGCGGATACCGCGCGCGAGGGCGCACGCACCGGGAGCAGCACCAGCAGACCCGCCGCCAGCACGACCAGAAGTCCGGCGATGCCGGCGCGATCGCTGTGGAAGGTCGAGACGAACACCCCGAACAGGGCGGGCGCCAGGAACGACACCGCCCGGCCGGTCGTGGTGTACAAACCGAACAGCTGACCTTCCCGTCCCGGCGGTGCCAGTCGCGCCAGGAACGAACGGGCCGAGGCCTGCGCGGGACCGACGAACACCGTGAGCGCGAGCCCGAAGATCCAGAACATCGTCGAGCCCGACACCATCAGCAGCGCGAGACCGCACCCGAGCATCCCGACCAGTGACGCCACGATCACCCGCTTGGGCCCGATCCGGTCGTCGAACCGCCCGGCCACGACCGCGGCCGCCCCCGCGACGACGTTCGCGGCGATCCCGAACAGCAGCACATCGGCGTCGGCGAACCCGTACACCGTCACCGCGAGCACCCCGCCGAAGGTGAACACGCCTGCCAGACCGTCCCGGAACACCGCGCTGGCCAGCAGGAAGTACACCGTGTGCCGATCCTGACCCCACAGCTCCCGCACGTCCCGGGCGAGCACCCGGTAGGAACCGAGGAAGCCGACTTTCGCGGCGCCGGGGTCGGCGCCGGTGCGCGGCATCTCGGGGACCGCGAACAGCACCGGCAGCGCGAACACCGTGAACCACACCGCCGCGAGCACGATGACGAGCCGGACATTGAGGCCCTGATCGGTGGGCATCGCGAGCAGGCCGCGGGTGTCACCGTCCCCGGCCAAGAACCCCGCGTAGCAGATCAGCAGCAGCACGATGCCACCGAAATAGCCCATCGCCCAGCCGAATCCGGAGACCCGCCCCACCGTGGCAGGTGTCGACACCTGCCGCATCATCGCGTTGTAGGGGACGCCGGCGAGTTCGAAGGTGGCCGAGGCGAACGCGAGCAGTGCCAGGCCGAGCCAGAGATCGTGATAGTCGTCGCGCACGAAGAACATCAGCGACATCGCGCCGACCGTCAGCGCCGTCAAGGTCGCCAAGGCCCGTTTACGGGAACCGACCGCGTCGAAGTACTGCCCGCAGACCGGCGCGGTCAGCGCGACGATCAGTCCCGCCCCCGCCAGCGCCCAGCCCAGCCACGCACTGGCCGGGGTCGTGCCCGGTAGATCCTCGCCCACCTTGTCGGTGAGATACACCGCGAAGACGAAGGTCAGCGTCACAGCCTGGAACGCCGACGATCCCCAGTCCCAGAGTCCCCACGCCAGCACCTGCCCGCGTCCGGCCGCCTCGCCGACGGTTTCGGCCGCGTTCACCTCGGTCATAAGCCGAAGAGTAACGGCGAACCGGCACCCCCGCCGTCTATTACATCCGCGCCGTCAGTTCATATGAACCTGGTTGCATAGTACCCAGCGTTCCGGATACTCTCGTGCCATGGCACTGGAGCACGCGCTACTGGTCTCGCTCACCGAGCGGGCCGGGTCGGGGTATGAGCTCGCTCGCCGATTCGACAAGTCGATCGGCTACTTCTGGAGTGCCACCCACCAGCAGATCTACCGGGTGCTCAAGCGGATGGAGTCCTCCGGCTGGGTCACCGTCGAATCGGTGAACCAGCAGGGCAAACCCGACAAGAAGGTGTACTCGGTGGCTCCGGCCGGTCAGGCCGAGATCGCCCGCTGGCTCGCCGAGCCCACCGATGCCACCCCCGCCCGCGACGAACTGGGCGTGAAGATCCGCGCCGCCGCGTACGGCGACATCGATGCCGTCTGCGCCGAGGTGCAGCGCCATCGCGGCCAGCACGCCCAGCGCCTCGACGAGTACCGCCTCAGCGAAAAGAAATTCTTCCCGGTGCCGGACCAGCTCTCCGGCACCGCTCTGCACCAGTATCTGGTGCTTCGCGCGGGCATCCGCGCGGAGACCGGCTACCTCGAATGGTGCGACGAAGTACTGCAGGCCCTGCGACCGCGAAAAGGTGACGACCGCCCATGACTGCCTATCCCCATCTGTTCGAGCCACTCGACCTCGGCCACACCACGCTGCGCAACCGCGTGGTCATGGGCTCCATGCATACCGGTCTCGAGGACCGCGCCTGGGACACCAACAAACTGGCCGCCTACTTCGCCGAGCGTGCCCGCGGCGGTGTCGGCCTGATCATCACCGGCGGCTACGCCCCCAACCGCACCGGCTGGTTGCTGCCGCTCGGCGGCAAGCTCACCAACAAGACCGAGGCGTACCGGCATCGCACGATCACCAAGGCGGTGCACGCCGAGGGCGGCAAGATCGCCATCCAGATCCTGCACGCGGGGCGCTATTCCTACATGCCGACCAGCGTTTCGGCGTCGGCGATCAAGTCCGCGATCAACCCGTTCAAGCCTCGGGCGCTGTCGTCGAAGGGCGTGGAGCGCACCATCGACGATTACGCGCGCTGCGCGGGCCTGGCCAAGTTCGCCGGGTACGACGGCTGCGAGATCATGGGCGGTGAGGGTTATTTCCTCAACCAGTTCCTCGCACCGCGGGTGAACAAGCGCACCGACAAGTGGGGAGGCACCCCGGAGAACCGGCGTCGGCTGCCCGTCGAGATCGCCCGCCGCATCCGCGCCGAGGTGGGCCCCGATTTCATCATCGTGTTCCGGTTGTCGATGGCCGAGCTCGTGGAGAAGGGCCAGACCTTCGACGAAATCGTCGCCCTGGCACAGGAATTGGAGGCCGTCGGCGTCGACATCCTCAACACCGACATCGGCTGGCACGAGGCGCGGGTGCCCACCATCGTCACCTCGGTGCCGCGCGCGGCGTTCGTGGAGTTCACCGCCAAGATCGCGCGCAAGGTGAACATCCCGGTCTGCGCCTCGAACCGGATCAACATGCCCGAGGTCGCCGAGGAGATCCTGACCCGCGGTGACGCGGCGCTGATCTCCATGGCCCGCCCGCTGCTGGCCGACGCCGAATGGGCCAACAAGGCCGAGCAGGATCGGGCCGACGAGATCAACACCTGCATCGCCTGCAACCAGGCCTGCCTCGACCACGCCTTCGGCAACAAGAAGGTGTCGTGCCTGGTCAACCCGCGTGCGGGCAGCGAGACCACATTGAACTTGCTGCCGACTCGGCGCGCCAAGCGAATCGCCGTCGTCGGTGCGGGCCCGGCCGGGCTGTCGGCCGCGGTGAGTCTGGCCGAGCGCGGCCACCGCGTCGACCTGTTCGAATCCGACGACAAGATCGGTGGCCAGTTCGACATCGCCCGCCGCATCCCCGGCAAGGAGGAGTTCGACGAGTCGATCCGCTACTTCCGCCGCAAGATCGACGTCACCGGCGTCACCCTGCATCTCCAAAAGCGGGTAACCGCTGAGGAATTGATCGCGGGCAAGTACGACTCGGTGATCCTGGCGACCGGTGTTCGTCCACGCATCCCCAACATCCCCGGGATCGATCACCCGATGGTGCTCTCCTACGCCGAACTGGTGAAGGAGGAGAAGCCGGTCGGCAAGAAGGTCGCCGTGATCGGCGCGGGCGGCATCGGCTACGACGTGAGCGAATACCTCACCGTCGAAGGACATCCCACGCTCAAGCTCGACGAGTGGAAAGAGGAGTGGGGCGTCGATTCCGAGAACGAGCAGGCGCCCGGCCAGCTCAAGGAGCCCAAGCCCTCCCCCGCGGCGCGCGACGTGGTGCTGTTGCAGCGCAAGTCGACCCCGTTCGGCAAGGACCTCGGCAAGACCTCCGGGTGGGTGCACCGCGCGGCCCTCAAGGCCAAGGGTGTCGAGCAGGTCGGCGGCGTGAACTACGACCGCATCGACGACGCGGGCCTGCACATCAGCTTCGGCGAGAAGCACGAGAACCCGCGGGTGATCGAGGTCGACAACGTGATCGTCTGCGCCGGACAGGAATCCGTGCGCGAACTCGAAGAGCCGCTGCGCGCCGCGGGTGTCGACCTGCACCTCATCGGCGGCGCCGACCTGGCCGCCGAACTGGATGCCAAGCGCGCGATCAACCAGGGCACTCGCCTGGCGGCTGTGTTGTAGGAGCGCTGGCGCGCTCGAGCGCGGCCCCTGAGGGCCGCGAGTTAGCCACCGTTGCTGGCGGCTACGCCGCGGACGCAACGG